>JAYVOV010000096.1:0-9379 GCA_043757735.1 Burkholderiaceae bacterium | reverse complement strand
CGCTCAATGGCAAGGCAGTGCTGGTGGCTCACTGGGGGCCGGCGGTATCGAAGAACCCCTACCTGCAGTTCAAGGTCAAGGGTGCCAAGGCGGGCGACAAGATCGGCATAAGCTGGGTCGATACCAAGGGTGAAAAGCGCACAGACGAAGCCACGATCAGCTGAGCTTTCGTCATCGGGCGTTCGGCTGTGGAGCATTCTCAGAAATGCCTGCCGACGCTGGTTTGAACAACAGGAGACATACCATGCGCAACCGGACAGTCGTCACTCGGACGATGCTGGCGGCGCTTGCACTGACGGGTTCGCTCGCGGTGCAGGCGCAGGGACAACAGAACGCCACCCTTGTCGAGATCGAGAAGTATCGGCAGATGCTCCAGGACGGCAATCCTGCTGATCTCTTCTCGGCCAAGGGCGAACTGATGTGGAAAGAAAAGCGCGGGCCGAAAAACGCGAGTCTCGAAGCCTGTGATCTGGGCATGGGCCCCGGGGTGGTGAAAGGTGCCTACGCGAAGCTGCCCAGGCATTTTGCCGATACCAATCAGGTGATGGATTTCGAGTCGCGCCTGGTTCAGTGCATGGTGAGCCTGCAGGGCCTGAATCGGGCCGAAATCACCAGGGCACCCTATTCCAGCGAAGGTCAGTCGGCCACTGACCTCGAGGCCTTGACCGCCTATGTCGTCGAAGAGTCCCGGGGCGACACCATCGCCATCCCGCAGCGGCACGCCCAGGAAGTCGCCTCCTACCAGCGTGGCAAGAAAATATTCTATTTTCGTGGCGGGCCCTTCGATTTTTCCTGCGCCAGCTGCCATGGCGCCGATGGTCAGCGTATCCGGCTTCAGGATCTGCCCAATCTGACCAAACAGGAACCCGCGCAGAAGGCGTTTGCCACCTGGCCGGCTTACCGTGTTTCGCAAGGTGCGGTCAGAACCATGCAATGGCGTCTGTTCGACTGCTTTCGCCAGCAGCGCTTTCCGGCGCTGAACTATTTGTCCCCGGCTTCGGTTGACCTCATCACGTTCCTGGGCGTCAACGCCAATGGCGGCAAGATGGATTCACCCGCGATCAAGCGCTGAGACGGAGCAAACCATGATCAATCGATTGATGCCCAGGATTCAACTCCGACTGGCTCCTGGAACGCGGTCGCGTCGTGCAGTGGCCCTCGTGCTCGGCACGGGGCTGAGCGCGGCGCTGCTGGCGGGCTGCGCCGCCCTGGTGGCCGAGCCTTCCGATGCCGAGGTGGCGCAGATCCTGAAG
Source organism: Burkholderiaceae bacterium (assembly GCA_043757735.1). GTDB lineage: Bacteria > Pseudomonadota > Gammaproteobacteria > Burkholderiales > Burkholderiaceae_E > Quisquiliibacterium. The sequence goes on along the minus strand of JAYVOV010000096.1, from coordinate 8,126 downwards.
GCTTCGTTCAGCGCGCGCGGCCCCGCGACACTCGATCGCCTGGATCAGACGGCAGCGCAGCGCGCCTGCAGTCTGCCGGCGGGTGTCGAGCTGGAAAAGACCACGCGCGAACAGCTCGAGCAAGCCGCCAACGCGTCGGTCAAGTACCCGGCAGACGGCAAATATCTCGGCAACTGGCAGGACGGCGAGCGCATCGCACAGAATGGCCGCGGCCTGCAGTTTTCAGACGCGGTCGGTGCAGCCAATGGCGCGAACTGTTATGCCTGTCATCAGCTGCAGCCGGCTGAACTGGCCTTCGGCAACATCGGCCCGTCTCTGTACCAGTACGGCAAGCTGCGCGGTTTTGCCGAGCCGGTGCAGATGTACACCTGGGCCAAGATCTACAACTCGCATGCCTTCACTGCCTGCTCGCAGATGCCGCGCTATGGCGACGCCGGCATTCTTACCGTCAAGCAGATGCAGGATGTGATGGCGCTGCTGCTCGACCCGGCCTCGCCGGTGAACAAGTAGACCAGAGGGCCGCTTCGGCGGTTCGCTGACGGCCGCGTGAATGGCGCTCTGACAGGCCGCATGGGTGGCCCTCTTTTAACCTATGTATGCGCGCTTGCTCATGCAGACATGAACCCCCATTCGAGTGCTCACACATGGATCGACGCGAGTTTCTTCAGATGCTGGCAATGGCGCAGGCGGCTGGCCTCGCGCTGAGCAGCCCGGGCACGCTGGCCGCAGAAGGCGACCGGCTCTATGATCAGCCGCGGTTCGGCAATGTGCATCTGCTGCATTTCACCGATTGCCACGCGCAGCTGCAGCCCATCTATTTTCGCGAACCGAGCGTCAACCTGGGTGTGGGACAGGCATTGGGCAAGGCACCCCATCTGGTGGGCGAGCACCTGCTCAAGGCATTCAAGCTTGCACCCAAGTCGCACGAGGCGCACGCCTTCAGCTGCCTCGACTTCGAGGCAGCCGCGCGCACCTACGGCAAGGTGGGCGGGTTCGCGCACCTGAGCACCCTGATCAAGCGGCTGCGGGCCAGCCGCCCCGGCGCTTTGCTGCTCGATGGCGGCGATACCTGGCAGGGCTCGGCCACATCCTTGTGGACCGCCGGGCAGGACATGGTCGATGCCTGCAAACTGCTGGGCGTCGACCTGATGACCGCGCACTGGGAGTTCACTTACGGTGCCCGGCGGGTGCAGGAGATCATCGCCAAGGATCTCGCTGGCCGCACTGAGTTTCTCGCTCAGAACGTACGCACAACTGACTTCGAAGACCCGGTGTTCAAGCCTTATGTGCTGCGTGACATGAATGGCGTGTCGGTGGCGGTGATCGGCCAGGCCTTTCCGTACACGCCGATCGCCAACCCGCGTCATTTTGTGCCGGACTGGTCTTTCGGCATTCAGGACGAACGTCTGCAGGGCCTGGTCGACGAGGTTCGCGGCAAGGGTGCCACGGTGGTGATCTTGCTGTCGCATAACGGTATGGATGTCGATCTCAAGCTGGCCGGGCGGGTGGTGGGCATTGATGCAATTTTGGGCGGGCACACGCACGATGGTGTTCCCGACCCGATCATCGTCAGCAATGCCCGCGGCAAGACGCTGGTCACCAACGCGGGCTCCAACGGAAAATTTCTGGCTGTCCTCGATTTCGACGTGAAGCAGGGCCGCATCATGGACTTTCGTTACCGTCTGCTGCCGATATTCTCGCGGCTGCTGGCTGCCGATGCCGATATGCAGGCCCACATCGATCGTGTACGCGCACCTTACAAGGTCAAGCTCGACGAGCAGCTGGCGGTAAGCGAAGGGTTGCTCTATCGGCGGGGAAATTTCAACGGCAGTTTCGATCAGCTGATCGTTGATGCGCTGATCGAAGTGAAGGGCGCGCAGATCGCTTTTTCGCCGGGCTTTCGGTGGGGCACGACTGTGCTCCCTGGTCAGGCCATCACCCGTGAACTGCTGATGGATCAGACGGCGATCACCTATCCGCAGACCAGCGTCAGCGACATGACGGGCGAGTTCATCAAGACAGTGCTCGAGGACGTCGCCGACAACCTGTTCAATCCCGACCCGTACTACCAGCAGGGCGGTGACATGGTTCGGGTCGGTGGTCTGACCTACACCTGCGATCCGAATGCTCGGGCAGGGGCCCGTATTTCAGATATGCGCCTTGGTGGTCGGCCGATCGAAGCTGACAAGACCTACAAGGTGGCGGGCTGGGCGCCGGTCGCCGAAGGCGCGCGCGGCGAGCCGGTGTGGGAAGTGGTCGAGACGTGGCTGAAGAGCCATCGACGCGTCGCGCCGAGGGTGTTGAATCAACCACGCCTGATCGGCATGCAGGGCAATCCGGGCATGGCCACCTGAGCGCGACGATGAGTCGTTCATGGGCCGTGCCGGCACTGCTCGCGTTATTGACGGCGAGCGCTCAGCCGGCTGATGCACGCGTCGCGGCCGCCGGGCAACGGATCTCCACATCACCGGGGATCGCGGCCGATGCCGATCCTGCGCTGAAAGCCCGGCGCGTGAGTCCCCGGGTCTTTTTTGTGGAAGGCGAACTCGGCCCGGTGACACGCGCCAATCGCGGCTTCAATTCCAATGCCGGCTTCGTGGTCACCCGCGAGGGGGTGGTGGTCTTCGATGTGCTGGGCACTCCGGTTCTGGGCAAGGCCTTGCTGCATGCAATCCGCCGCGTCACCCGCCAGCCGATCCGGCATATCGTGATCAGCCACTACCATGCCGATCACTTCTACGGCCTGCAGGCATTTGCAAGGACCGGCGCACAGGTCTGGGCCGGTGGCAAGGTGCGCCAGTATCTCGACAGCGAAGCGCCCGCCGCACGTCTGACCGAGCGCCGCGAGTCGTTGGCGCCGTGGGTGAACGACACCAGCCGCGTCGTGCGGCCGACGCGCTTCGTCGATCGGGAAACCACCCTGCGCCTGGGCGGGCTGAGCTTTCGCCTGCTGCCGGTCGGGCCCGCACACACGCCGGAAGACCTGATGATGATGGTCGAGGAAGAGCGCGTGCTGTTTGCCGGCGATCTCATTTTCACCGGACGCCTGCCCTTCGTCGGCGATGCCGACAGCCGAGCCTGGCTGAGCGCGATCGAACGTGTGGGCCCGCTCGCGCCGCGCCTGCTGGTCACCGGTCACGGTCCGGTGTCGGGTGAGGCCTCGAAAGACCTCGAGCTCACGCGCGGCTACCTGGTTTTCGTGCGAGCGGCGATGACCGACGCTGTGCGCGAGATGCTGTCGTTCGACGAGGCCTATGCGCGCACCGACTGGTCACGCTTCGCAGAGCTGCCAGCCTTCGAAGCTGCCAATCGCCGCAATGCCTACAACATCTTCCTGCTGATGGAGCAGGAGGCGCTGCGTGGCCAATGACACGGGCGGGATTGAACTCCAGCAGCCACCGAGCCACCGAGCCACCGAGCTCTGGCTGCTGCGCTGTTTTTTCCGACCGAATCGTCTGCCGATTGAGGAAAATCAAGGCGTTCGAGGGCGCGCGATCATAGCGTGTGAACACACCGTCCTCCTGGTGTTTCTTGGGCGGGACCCGGACTCGTGGGCCCGGGCCCGCCTGCTCTTTTTTGGTTCAGCATGACAGTCTGCGGACCGCATCGATCCCCGCTATCCCGCTCAGCCGTGCAGCGCCTTGTATTTGGCCATGAGCTGATCTTGGGTTTCGACGTGCTTGCGGTCCACCTGAATGCAATCCGCCGGGCAGACCAGCTGATATAGATGAAATTTCTCTTGACCGGGAAAGCCACGTCGCGGGCGATCCGCTGGAAGGCGAGATGCCGCCCGCGTTCGCGGTGGGGCCAGCCTTTCATCCGGTGTCGTTGAAGGGGCTGGCCAAGGCCATTCCCGGCAGTTGACCCACCATCGTGGCATTGGGCTTCGCTGGCCGTCTGCTCGGCCTGCCCGCCGTGGGTCTGGACGAGGGCAGCGCCAGTTCTGCAGCGCGGCGGGCCTTTATCGGCCCCGGCGCGACCTTCGGGCCGACCGACTGCGCTTATCATGAAGCTCACAATCACTGGGCTCAGAGCCCGCGGGAGGTCGTCGATGGCGCGAGTTCAGGTCTTGAGCGAAGTGAGCGGTTCGGTCTGGAAAATTGAAGTGGCCAGCGGCAGCGATGTCGGCGCCGATGACACAATTCTGATCATCGAGTCCATGAAAATGGAGATCCCGGTCGCGAGCCCCCGTGCCGGGCGTGTCGTAGAGATCAAAGTGGCTGAAGGCGAAGCGGTCAAAGAAGGCCAGGTCGTCGCCATCATTGAATAGACCCTGGTTCAGTCGATTTTCACCAGCACCTTGCCGACATGGCTCATGCTCTCGGTTGCCTCATGAGCGAGTGCTACGTCGCGAAGCGCGAAGCGCTCGTGGTACTGGTGCTTCAACTCGCCAGTTGACAGGCATGCTGTGATGAAAGCGGCAGCATCGTCGTGCGCGGCTTGCGACATCGCATAGACCAGCACAAATCGCACAGTCAGGTCTTTCGCGAGCATCGGCCAGAACGCAATGGCCGGGTCAGGCACCGCGTCCGACGCATAGGTGGCGATCACACCGCCCGGGCGCATCAGCGGCAGATTCACCGGCAGGTTCTGCCCGAACGCCACCTCGATTACCCGATCGATTCCCTGCGCTTCACCGGTGATCTCGCGAATGCGCGCACCGACGTCATCTTGGCGGTAGTTCACCACCGCATGGGCGCCGGCCTCGAGGGCCTGGCTGGCTTGTTCGTCGCGGCTCACGGTGGCGATGACCCTGGCGGCGCCAGCGAGCCGCGCAACCTGAATGGCATAAAAGCCAACGGCACCCGCGCCGCCATGCACAAGGATGTTTTTGCCGAGAATCGGGCCGTCGGCCATCACGCAGCGATGTGCGGTCATGGCTGGAATACCCATGCAGGCGCCCGCCTCGAAGTCCGCCCGATCGGGCAGCGGAACGGCCTTGAACGCCGGTACGGTGGTGTACTGCGCACAGGTGCCGAATGCCCGGCCAAGGGTTGCTTCATAGATCCAGACCCGCTGGCCGATCCGGCCGCTGTCGCCCCCCGGACCGACCGCGTCAACCACGCCGGCGCCGTCCTGATGGGGAATCACGACGGGGAAAGGCATGGCCAGGTTACCCCGAGCGCCACCTCGGTTCTTGGTATCCGACGGGTTCACTGCAGATACATGCACCCGCACCCGCACCTCGTTGGGTCCGGGTTCGGGCAGTGGGCGTTCACCGATTTGCAGCACCTCGCGCGCCGGGCCTTTGCGCTCGTACCAGACAGCCAGCATTTTTTGTCTCCTCGATCAGGTGTCGATCGAGCATTGAACCACAGCTCAGACGTCAGCCCACATCCGCAGGAGGTTGTGATAGCAGCTGGTCAGGCGCACCTGCGCCGGGCAGTCAGGTGCGCCGCCGCGCAGCTGCATGATCGACAGGTCGAGCTCGTAGAGCAGTTCGCGCCGCTCGGTCTGGCGCACCATGCTCTGGACCCAGGAAAAGCAGGCCAGCCGTGCGCCTCGGGTCACCGGTTCGACCCGGTGCACGCTATAGGATGGATAGAGCACCAGTTGCCCGGCGGGCAGCTTCAACCGGGTGCCGCCGAGGCCGTCTTCAATGACCAGTTCCCCACCGTCGTAGTCGGCCGGGTCGTTCAGAAACAAGGTGAAAGAAAGATCGGTGCGCACATGCCTGGCGGTGGGCGGATGGGTGCGCACCGCGTTGTCGACATGATCGCCGAAGGCGTTGCGCAGGTCGCCGTAGCGATTGAACTGCGGCGGATAGATCTGGCGCGGCAGTGCCGCGGTGAAAAACTGGGCGCAGCCACTCAGTGCAGTCAGCACAATGGTGCGCAGCTTCGCGCCGATCGGATCGTCTTGCGTCAGCTGAAGGTTGTTCTTGACCTGCGCGGCTTGCGTGCCGGCGGTGATACGTCCATCCGCCCACGCTACCGTGGCCAGGAGCGCGCGGCATTGCTCGAGGGCCTGCGCGTCGAGTGCTTCTGCAATCACATGAATCATGTCCGCCGTGCCGCGCTGTGATCAGAACTTGGTGGTGGCCGTCAGGATGGCCCGTCTGCGAGTACCCGGCACCGCGAAGCCACCGTTGTCGTACAACGCGTCGTAGTAGACCTTGTCGAACAGGTTTTGCAGGTTCAGTCGAAGCGACCAGTCCTTGCGTTCGTAGGCAATCATTGCGTCGTACCTGGCATAGGCCGGCGCGGTATTGGGCACGAACTGGCCGCTGGTTGTGAAGAGCGTGTCGGCATTGGTGGTCGATGGGGAATAGACCAATCGCTGGCCCTTGGTTTCCATCCCAGCGCCCACTTTCCAGCCGGCCGGCAGCTGGTAGGTGCTCCAGAGGTTGAAGGTGAACGGGGGCGTGTTGCGGGCCCGCTGCCCCTGCAGCCGCGTGTCGGCCAGTGTCGCTGCGCCGGTGATGGCGTTGCGGTTCTCGGCTACCTCCAGAATCTTGGCATCCTGCAGGGCAAGTCCCCAGAAGACTTCCCACTTGGGCGTGATGCGACCCGCCATCTCGAACTCGATACCGTTGGTGCGCCGCTTGCGGGTCAAGATCGCGGCGGTGGCCGTGAGGTCGGTATTGCGTTCCCAGTTTTTATCGGCCCGATAGAGCGCGCTGCGAAAGGCGAGATCGCCCTCCATGAACAGCCACTTCGCGCCCAGTTCCAGCACGCGGCTGCGTTCGGCCGGGTAGGCGCCCCCGGAAAGCTGGTACAGATCTGCGGTCGGACTGAACGAATCGCTCATGCTGAGGTAGTAATGCGTCTCGTCGGCAGGTTGCCAGGACAGTCCGGCGCGATAGCTGTTTTCGCCGAAACGCAGGCTTGGTGACGTCAGACTCGAATAGTCGGCGTTGAGCTGATCGTGGCGCATGCCGATCAGCAGTTTCCAGTGCGGCAGGAACGCGACGCTGTCCTGTACATAGAGCGCGTGGGTGCTGCCCTTGAACGTTGCGGGTGCCGCAATGGGGTTGTGAGCCAATGGCTGATAAACCGGCGCGGCGCCACTGCCCAGGTTGGCCAGCGTAGTCCGCCTGCCGTCTTCGTTCATCACCTCGAGTCCCGCAAGGACCTGGTGGCGCATGCCGAACAGATCGAGGCGGGTGGTCAGATCCGATTGCAATGTCTGGGTTTTGTAGATGCCGGCCCGGGTGACATTGCCGCCGACGCCGGCCAGCGCGTCAGGCGCGCTGGCGGCGTTGGGCGTCTTGGTCCAATAGGCGCGTTCATAGCTCGCGGCGCGCAGTTGCGTGCGCAATTGGGTGTCGCGTGAAATCCTGAATGTGTGGGCAAGCGTCGAGATGTTGGTGTCGCCATCGTCGAAATTGGCTGCTGTCCCCCACCAGGCGGTGGCGGGAAAGAGTGTGGTCACGCGCCTGGTCGCGGCATTGAACGAGATGCCGTAGTCGGGCACATCACGGGTGCGGGTGAGCTGATGACTGAGGGAGAATTCATGGCGTGTGCCAATGCCTGTTCCCAGGCTGGCGGCGACACCGTCGCGGTGCAACTGCGCGTCGTCGCCACTGGCGGGGTTGATCCGCCGGCTGCCCTCGTCGCGCTTCATCAGATTGATTCTCAGGGCGTTGTTTTCACCTAGTTTTTTGTTGAAATCACCGAGGATCTGGGTGTAACCCTGGCTGCCAACGCTGGTGCTCACGCTGATGTGATCGGTGAGGAAGGGCGTCTTGCTGACCAAGTTGATCACACCGCCCGCCTGCCCGCGCCCGAACAGCATCGCGGCCGATCCGCGCAGCACATCGATCTGCTCGAGGTTGAAGGTCTCGCGGTTGTATTGGGCGGTATCGCGGATGCCGTCGAGATAGATGTCGCCAAAGGTGTAGAACCCGCGCAGCATCATGTTGTCCCCGGAGCGTCCGCCCTCCGCCGCATTGAAGGTGAGGCCCGAGACGTTGCGCAGCGCCTCTTTGACCGAACCCACCTGCTGCTCGGTCATCAGCGTGCGGGTCACTATGGTGATCGCCTGCGCGATGTCCTGGGGATCCTGCAGTTGTTTGGCGGTGCGCGTCTTGTTGGCCAGGTAGCCATCCTTGGCCGGCTCGTGGCTGCCGATCACTGTGACGCCCGGCAGTCGCAAGTCTGCCTGCGCAAGGACGACTGCGTCGC
>JAYVOV010000095.1:0-2545 GCA_043757735.1 Burkholderiaceae bacterium | reverse complement strand
GTCGAAGAGATCCAGCGTCTGTGCCGGGCACACGGGGTGATGCTGATCGAGGACTGTGCGCACGCGATGTTCGCGCGGCGCGGCCCCAGCATGCCCGGCTCGTGGGGCGACTACGCCATCACCTCCACCCGCAAGTTCATACCGGGCAGCGAGGGCGGAGCCCTCGTCGCCAATGGTCAGCCGCTCGAGCATCCGCGCCTGCAGGCTTCGTTCAAAGAGGAGATGCGAGGGGCCTGGTATCTGCTGCACGACGCCTTGTGGTTTGGGTCTGTGCCCGGATTGGCCTGGCTGCGTGGCAGTGCCCATGCACCCCTGGTCGGCCCGGCGACCGCATTTGATTCTCAGCGCGAAGCGTCGTTGACGCCGCCCAGTCCTGATGAGATCACCAGCTCCGCCGCCGACCGTCTGGCGCTCAGGTCGGTGCAGTGGCTGGTGCGCCATGCCGACCACAGCCGGATTGCGGCCGTGAGGCGCAGACGCTACGAGCAGTGGGCCGAGGCAGTCAAACGTTCGCCGCACGTCGAGGCCTATGCCCAATCGCTGCCGGTCGATCAAGTACCCTATGTTTTCCCGGTTCGCCTGAACCGTGCATCGACGCAGTTCCGGGCCCTGAAATACAAAGGCATTTCGGTCTGGCGATGGGATCACCTGGCGCACAGCGATTGCCCGGTCAGTGCTGAGATGGCCCTGGAGCTGGTCCAGATGCCTTGTCAGCACACCATGGACGATGCCGCGTTCGATCGGCTGATCAAAGAGTTTTTACAGGCAGTGGCTTCGGCCTGAGGACAGCGTGATGCTCAAAGATGGTTGGTCGATAGAACCCTTCGATCCCGCGAATGGTTCGGCACTCGCGCTCTGGAATGCGCTGGTGGCCTTTGCGAGTGGCAGTGTGGTGCAGCGGGCCGAGTTCGTTTTTTCATGCGCGGCAGCCATGGGCGACGCGGGCATCCGGCTGGCCGTTTTTCGGCAGGCGGGCGAGGTCGCCGCGTGCGCGCTGCTCAAATGGCGCTGGGGCTTCCCCGAGATCTTCATCGAGAGCCAGATGCCGCTGGGCGCCTGGGTGCAATCCGCAAACATTCCCCTCGAGACCCTGGCCCATGGGCTGCTGGCACGCGTGCCTTTTGGATTGCGCTTGGGCATGTCGCAGCTCGACCCGCGCTACGCACCTCGGCCCAGCGATGGCGGGCGGGTGTCCACGCTGCCTTACATCGAAACCCCCTGGCTCGATATCGAAGGCAGTTACGCCGACTACTGGGCTGCCCGTGGCAAGAATCTGCGCTCGAACATGCAAAAGCAGCGCAGCAAGCTCGTGTCGCAGGGCATCGCCACCCGGATGGAGATTCTCGGCGCCGCCAAAGACATGGCGCGCGGCGTGCGCGATTACGCCCTGCTCGAGTCCAGGGGCTGGAAGGCGGAAGGCGGCACGGCTGTCAGCGAGCATCATCCGCAGACCCGCTTCTATCGTGAAATGCTCGAGCGTTTCGCCCTTCAAGGGCAGGCCCGCATCTACCGATATTTTTTCGGCGAGCAACTGGTGGCTTCTGAGCTGTGCCTGTGCGCGGCTGGCGAATTCGTGATCCTCAAGACTACCTACGACGAGAGCACGGCGCCGTTGTCTCCGGCCTCGCTGCTGCGCCAGGAAATGTTCGAAGGCCTGTTCAACGAGGGCAACATTCGGCGCGTCGAGTTCTATGGCCCGCTCAAGGATTGGCACACCCGGTGGACGCCCCTGTCGCGGGGTATTTATCACGCCAATGTTCATTCGCGGGCCGGCGCCTCGACATTGATTCAGAAGATCCAGGCTGTCAGAGCCTCACGGACGGCCGTCGATGCGTGAGCGGCTGGCGCGGCTGGTCAACGACGCGCACGGCACGCATCGCGGCTGGGCGCGGCTGCAACTGGCCAATCTGGGCTACGCCGTCGGGCAGCTTCAACCCTGGACCCGCATCAGGGTGCCCGAAGTTCGCCGGGTTGTTTTTGTCTGCCTGGGCAACATCAACCGCAGCGCGTTCGCTCATGTGGTGGCCGACAAAATAGGGCTCGAGACGGCGTCTTTTGGCCTGTCGACCAACACCGGCGCACCCGCGTACGAAAAGGCCATCGACGTTGCGCCGCGCTTTGGCCTGTCGCTGGCCGAACACCGGGCAACAGACATCACCGATTTCGATCACCGCGCGGGCGATCTCCTGGCGGTGATGGAGGTTCGTCAGGTCGACAGACTCCTGGCCCGTGGCTTCCCCGACGAATCGATCGTTCTGCTGGGGCGCTGGTCAGCACCGATGCGGCTGCACATTCACGATCCGCACAGGCTGGGCGACGGGTATTTTCTGACCTGCTTCTCGATTTTGAACTCGGCAGTTCGCAACCTTCAGGCCGAACTCGCGTTGCGCGGCGATCCGGCGGCGGGTGGCGGGCCCGTGTCGCACGGCGATCGCGCCGCGGGAAGCGTCACAGCGACGCTTCCCCCATAGCGAACGCCAGAGTCCGCAGGCGTGCCAGCTGGTCGTCGGCAGTGAGCAGTGCGGGATCGATCAGATCGTTCAGC
>JAYVOV010000094.1:0-9399 GCA_043757735.1 Burkholderiaceae bacterium | reverse complement strand
TCCGGTTCGCTCACGACCCGTCTGTGGAGCGGGGGGCCTCGATGTCGGCCCTGATCGACGAGGCCATCGCCACTCAGGGCAAGGACTGATCCGGCGCGTCTGTCGGCTTTCTCGCTTGTCGTTCACGTCACCGCAATCCTTGCGGTGTACACCAGTCATTCAAGCGCGCCCATGGCGGGTGTGCGAACGGGCGGCGCATACCGCTGCATTATGAATAAGCAGGCACTGCAGGATATCCACGGCGTCTTGCTTCTGGACAAACCCAGCGGATGGGGTTCGACAGATGCGCTCAATCGCGTGAAGCGATTGCTGGGCGCTCGCAAGGCCGGCCACGGCGGCACACTCGATCCGATGGCGACCGGGCTGCTGCCGCTTGCGTTCGGGCAGGCTACCCGGTTTTCGCATGAAAGCCTCGAGGCGTCCAAGACCTACCTGGCGCGGATGCTGTTCGGCATCACCACCGACAGTGGCGATGCCGATGGCAAGCTGCTCGAACAAAAGGCAGTCCACCTCAACGAGCCGGCCTTGCGGACCGTCGTCGACGGCTTTCTGGGAGACATCGAGCAGGTACCGCCGATGTTTTCGGCGCTCAAGCGCGATGGCAAGCCGCTCTACGAGTACGCCCGCGCCGGCGAAACGATCGAGCGCGAGGCCCGACAGGTCACCATCCGCTCGATCGAACTGCTTGGGCTGGAGCCGGTTGCGGGTGTTGCCCCAGGCGCGCCCGGCTCGCAGCAGGCGCACATTCGGATCACCTGCAGCAAGGGCACCTACATTCGGACGCTTGCGGAAGACATCGGTGCCCGGCTGGGCTGCGGCGCCCACCTGACCGGTTTGCGCCGCGAGGCCATCGGCACGCTTTTGCTGGCTGATGCAGTCACCATCGAACAGCTCGAGTCGATGGAGCCGGCGGTGCGGCTGCAGTGCGTGCGGCCCGCCGAAATGCTGATCTCCGCTTTGCCCGCTGTCGTTCTCGACGACGAGCACGCTCGGCGATTTCTGCATGGCCAGCGCCTGCGTCTCGCGGAACAGCGCGTGGCCTGCGAGATCGAACCATTAAAACGCGTGCGTGTTTATGCGGGACGACAGCTGATCGGCACCGGCACCTATGACGATGGACTGCTTGCGCCGCTGCGCCTGATCGCGCAATCCGCCTGACCTCGCCTCAAGACAACACTCCAGAACTCCTCTACGACTTCCTCTTCGAATCGAGCATTTCATGACCACCCCGATCCGCAACATAGCGATCATCGCGCACGTCGATCACGGCAAGACCACTCTGGTCGACCAGCTGCTGCGGCAGTCGGGCACATTCCGCGCCAATGAAAAAATCACCGAGCGCGTGATGGACAGCAATGATCTCGAGCGCGAGCGCGGCATCACCATCCTGGCCAAGAACTGCGCGGTTGAGTACCACGGTACGCGGATCAACATCGTCGACACTCCCGGTCACGCAGACTTCGGTGGCGAGGTGGAACGCGCGCTGTCGATGGTCGATGGTGTCCTGCTGCTGGTCGATGCGGTGGAAGGGCCGATGCCCCAGACCCGGTTCGTCACCCGCAAAGCGCTGGCACTGGGCCTTCACCCGATCGTCGTGATCAACAAGATCGACCGGCCGGGCGCACGCCCCGACTGGGTGGTGAGCCAGACCTTCGATCTCTTCGACAAGCTTGGTGCAACCGAAGAGCAGCTCGATTTCCCGGTTGTCTACGCGTCGGCGGTCAATGGGTTCGCGCTGGCCCGCATGGATGACATGCCCGAAGATGGCGTCGACGGTCCCGGCGACGCGGCGTCCGAGGGTTTGTCGATGGCGCCGCTTTTTGATTCGATCCTCGCGAATGTGCCGGCGCGCGCTGACGATATCGAAGGTCCGCTGCAGTTGCAGATCTCGGCGCTCGACTACTCCAGTTATGTCGGCAAGATCGGTATCGGGCGCATCGCTCGCGGCCGTGTGCGTGTCGGTCAGTCGGTGCTGATCATGTACGGCGACCCGGCCGAGACCGGTCGCGCGCCAGTGCCCGGCAAAGTCAATCAGGTACTGCGTTTCAAGGGGCTCGAACGGGTGATCGTCGACGAGGCACATGCCGGCGACATCGTCGCGATCAACGGCATCGACGATTTGGACATCGGCTGCACCGTCTGCGATCCGGCGGCTGCCCAGCCGTTCCCGATGCTGACCGTCGACGAACCGACGATGACCATGGAGTTCCTGGTCAATGCGTCGCCGATGGCAGGTCGCGAAGGCAAGTACGTGACCAGCCGCCAGATCCGCGAGCGCCTCGAGCGCGAACTCAAGAGCAACGTGGCCCTGCGCGTCGAGTTCCCCACCGACTCCGACACCTTCATCGTGTCGGGCCGGGGCGAACTGCACCTGACGATCCTGCTTGAGAACATGCGCCGCGAAGGCTACGAGATGGCGGTGTCGCGGCCCAAGCCGCGCCTGCGCATGGTCGATGGCGAGCGCCAGGAGCCCTACGAGATGCTGACGATGGATCTCGAAGACAACAACCAGGGTGCGGCGATGGAATCGCTGGGCCAGCGCAAGGGCGAACTCCTGAACATGGAGTCAGACGGCAAAGGCCGGACCCGGCTCGAGTACCGGGTGCCGGCACGAGGCCTGATCGGTTTTCACAACGAGTTCCAGAATCTCACGCGCGGCACGGGCGTCATGAGCCATGTTTTCGATGATTACGGTGCGTGGGCCGGCGACATCGAAGACCGGCGCAACGGTGTCCTGATCTCGCAGGACGATGGCGGCGCCGTTGCATATGCATTGTGGAAACTGCAGGAACGTGGTCGGATGTTCGTCAAGCCGGGCGATCCCCTCTATGAGGGCATGATCATCGGCATTCATACGCGCGACAACGATCTGGTGGTCAATCCGGTCAAGGAAAAGAAGCTGACCAACGTGCGCTCGTCGGGCAAGGACGAGCACATCGTGCTGACGCCGCCGATCGAACTGACCCTGGAAAAAGCGGTCGAATTCATCGCCGACGACGAATTGGTCGAACTCACCCCTAAGAGCATTCGCCTGCGCAAGCGTTTCCTGAAAGAGCACGATCGCAAGCGTGCGCAACGCGAGACCGAGAACGCCTGAGTCCCAGATACAACAGCCGCTTGCGTGTGCGCAGGAAATTTGCGTCACGCCTATTGGCGAGCGGCCTAAGACGCGTCATTCTTGCATCTGCGTGACAGCCGGTCGTTTTGGTCGGCTCTCGTATTGAACCTGCGATGGTCTCAACCCACAGACGGAGGCATTCACATGGCAACTGCCAAGGCTGGCGCGAAGAAGCCCGCTGCCAAGAAACCTGCTGCAAAGGCGCCGGCTAAAAAGCCCGCTGCCAAAAAAGCGGCCGCGTCGGCCCCTGCGAAGGCGCCCGCAAAAGCGCCTGCAAAAGCGCCTGCAAAAGCGCCTGCGACGAAAGCTGCAGCACCGGCGAAAAAAGTCGCCACCAAGGCCGCCAAGAAACCGGCGCGCAAGCCCAACATGGCATTCATGAAGCCGCTTACCCCCAGCGCGGCGCTGGCATCGATCGTTGGAGACAAACCGCTCCCACGTACCGAAGTCGTCAAGAAAATGTGGGAGTACATCAAGAAGGGCAAGCTTCAAGATGCAGTCAACAAGCGCATGATCAATGCCGATGCCAAGCTAAAGGAAGTCTTCGGCAAGGCGCAGGTAAGCATGTTCGAGATGACCGGTCTGGTGGGCAAGCACCTGAAGTGATTCACCCGCTTCAACAGCAGATCAAAGGCGGCCTTCGGGCCGCTTTTGCGTTGTGCGCCCGGCACGGGCGCACTCTTGCGGGTGCAAGTCCCGCCGTCAGTTGATCACAGGGGGAACCCGACGAATGGCTGCGGCACCGGTTCCGATTCGCTTTTCATTGGCTGCGTGCCGCAGCCATGAGGGCTTCGATCGAGATCAGTCCTGGCCGGGACTTCCCCGCCAATAGGCCTCGTTGCCGTAGGTGTGCTTCAGAAAGTCGATGAACATGCGCACGCGCAGCGCGAGATGCCGGCGCTGCGCGAATACTGCGTAGATGGCGTTGTCTGGCGCCGCGAAGTCGTCGAGCACGCTCACCAGCCGGCCAGTCTCCAGATCCTTGCGCACTTCCCACATCGAGCGCCAGGCCAGTCCGTGGCCAGCCAAAGCCCAATCGTGAAGGACCGCCCCGTCGTTGCACTCCATCGAGCCCGGCACGCGTACCGCCTCGACCTTGCCTGTGATGGCAAACAACCAGCCGCGCGACTGGTTGCCGTAGCGCCCGAAGGTGAGGCACTGGTGCGTCGCCAGATCGTCCGGTGTGCGTGGCGTGCCGTAGCGCTCAAGATACGACGGGCTCGCCACCACCACACGGCGGTTGGCGGCGAGCTTGACGCCGATCAGGTTCGAATCGTCGAGGTGCCCGATGCGGATCGCGACATCGATGCCTTCGTTGACGATGTCGGCGAGCCGGTCGGCCAGTTCCAGGGAGAGCGTGACCTCCGGGTTGCGGGCGAGGAATGCCGGCACCAGCGGCGCGACGTGCCGGCGTCCGAACCCGGCCGGGGCGGTCACCCTGACATGGCCGCTGGCTTTCACCCCGCCCAGCGATACCGACGTCTCGGCATTGTGGAAGTCGTCGAGAATTCGTTGGCAGTCTTCGAGGAAGGCGCTGCCTTCGAAGGTGAGACTGACCTTGCGGGTGGTGCGCACCAGCAGTTTCACGCCCAGACGCCCTTCGAGTGCGTCGATGCGCCGCCCGATAATGGCGGGAGCGACGCCCTCGACGGCGGCCGCTGCCGACAGGCTGCCGCGCAGGGCAACCGCGACGAAGGTTTCAATCTGCTTGAATCGATCCATGGCACAGGGCTCCGGCAAGAGCGCGATTGTCTCGCGAACAGCCATCGATCGCGCCGGCGCCGCGCGATCTGGAGAATCGAGTGCGCCGGTTTCGCACGGCAGTGCGCCGACACGGACAGAATTCAACACCGCCAGCCTTCTGGGTTCCGATTGTTCGCGACCGGTGGGTAGCGGGTGCGCGCTGCCATGATCGATTCTCGACAGGCTGGTGCCAAAGTCGCGATACTCTCAGACGGGATGCGTTGCAACGTGTTCCCGATGACCCCGGACGTTCGTCGCCGGGGCGAACTGAGCCCGATGCTTCAATCGGCAGGAGACCGGCAATGTCCGAACTGGTTCTGCGAACCGACACCCAGGGGCTGGCGACACTCACCCTGAACAGGCCCGACAAGCTCAATGCGCTGACGGTGCCGATGTTTCTCGAACTGCGCGCTCACATTGACCGCCTCGCGAATCAGACCCATGAAATCGGCCTAGTGATCTTGCGTGGCGCGGGCAAGTGTTTTTCGGCAGGCAACGACCTGGCCGGGATCGCCGGCGGCGCTGCCGCCCCCACGCCCTCCTATCAATCGGAAACCATCGAACTGCTGGCCAATCTGCCGCAGCCGGTGATCACGGCGGTTCATGGTCACTGCTATACCGGTGCTCTGGAACTGGCGCTGGCCGGCGATCTCATCGTCGCGGCGCAGTCAGCGCGTTTTGCCGACACCCATTCCAAATGGGCACTGACCCCGCGCTGGGGGATGAGCCAACGTCTGCCACGTCGGGTCGGCCAGGCGAAAGCGAGCGAGATGAGCTTCACCGCGCGCACCTATACGGGCGAGCAGGCACTGCTGATGGGCCTGGTCAACGAGTGCGTGCCCGATGACTCCTTCGATACGCATCTAGATGCCCTGGTCGATCAGATCCTCGCGAATTCCTGGTTCAGTCATCGGGCCAACAAGCGCCTGATGCGCGAGACGGCTTCGTTGCCGCTGGCGGCTGGCTTGGCCCATGAGAGCCACCGCAGCGAGGGGCGCGGCCCCGACATGCAGGCGCGGATCGAAGCCTTCACCAGCAAGAGCGCGATCCGCCGATAAGCTTTGAAAACAACTCACAAGGAGATAAGAGATGGCAGCTACTGAATCTGTGTCGACCCTGACGATCGAAGGCGAGGTCGCGGTACTGACCCTGAACTCGCCGCCCGTCAACGCGCTGTCGGCGGCGGTCCGCGAAGGCATTCTGAACGGGGTCAGAACCGCGATCGAGAACCCCGCGGTCAAGGCAGTCGTGCTGATCTGCGACGGCAAGACCTTCATCGCCGGCGCCGACATCACCGAGTTCGGCAAACCGCCTCGTGGCCCGAGCCTCAAGGAAGCGCAGGACACGATCGAGAACGCGTCCAAACCCGTCATCGCGGCCATCCATGGAACCGCGCTGGGTGGCGGTCTGGAGGTTGCTCTGTGCTGTCACTACCGTGTCGCGGTGCCCTCGGCCAAATGTGGTCTGCCCGAAGTGAACCTCGGCCTGCTGCCGGGGGCGGGCGGCACCCAGCGCCTGCCGCGTATCGTCGGCGCTGCCAAGGCGCTCGAGATGATGACCTCGGGTCAGCACGTGGGCGCCAGGCAGTGTCTCGAGATGGGCCTGATCGATGAGATCGTGCCTGAAGGCGAATTGCGCGCCGGCGCGATCGCCATGGCGCGCCGACTGGTCGCTGAAAACCGGCCCCTGAAGAAAGTCCGCGATCTCAACGACAAGATGGTCGCTGCTCGGACCAATCCAGCATTGTTCGCCGATTTTCGAAAAGCCAATGCCCGCAAGTTCCGCGGATTTCTGGCACCCGAGTACAACATCCGCTGCATCGAGGCAGCGGTCAACCTGCCCTTCGACGAGGGCATGAAGGTCGAGCGCCAGCTGTTCCTGGAACTGATGCAGGGCACCCAGTCGGCTGCTCAGCGTTATGTGTTCTTCGCTGAACGCCAGGTCTGGAAGATTCCCGACGTCGCCGACGACATCGCGCTGATCCCGATCAAGAAGGTCGGCATGATCGGCGCGGGCACCATGGGCGGCGGCATTGCGATGAACTTCGTCAACGTCGGCATTCCAGTCACGCTGGTCGAGACCAGGCAGGATGCGCTCGACCGCGGCCTGGCCGTTGTTCGCCGCAACTACGAAACCACCGCCAAGCGCGGCCGCCTCACGATGGAAGAGGTCGAGAAGCGGATGTCGCTGCTGAGCGGCTCACTGTCGCTCGAGTCCCCGGCCGACTGCGATCTGGTGATCGAGGCTGTGTTCGAGAACATGGCGGTCAAGAAGGAAGTGTTCGCCAAGCTCGACGCGATCGTCAAGCAGGGGGCCATCCTTGCCACCAATACCTCGGCGCTGAACGTCAACGAGATTGCCACCGCGGTGGAGCGGCCCGAAGCTGTGGTCGGCATGCACTTCTTCTCGCCGGCCAACGTGATGCGCCTGCTGGAAGTGGTTCGCGGCGACAAGACATCCAAGGAGGTGCTCGCGACCGCGATGCAGATCGGCAAGAAGATCGGCAAAATCGGCGCTGTCTCGGGCGTGTGTCCCGGCTTCATCGGCAACCGCATCCTGCGCGCGCGTTCCTTGCAGGCTCAGGCGATGCTCAATGAAGGCGCAATGCCCTGGGACATCGACAAGGTGCTCTATGACTTCGGCATGCCGATGGGACCGTTCGCCATGTCCGATCTGGCGGGGCTGGACATCGGCTGGGCGAAAGAAACCTCGACCAGTTCGACTATCCGCGAGGTGCTGTGCGAGATGGATCGCCGCGGCCAAAAGACCGGCGCCGGCTACTACGACTACGACGAGCAGCGCACCGCCAAGCCGTCGCCGGTCACCGAGAAGCTGATTCGCGAATTCGCCGCCAAGGCGGGCAATACGCCGCGCACCATCACCGAGGATGAGATCCTCGAGCGCTGCACCTATCCGATGATCAACGAGGGCGCGCGCATCCTCGAAGAGAAGATCGCGCTGCGTGCGTCGGATATCGACATTGTCTGGATCAACGGCTACGGCTGGCCGGTCTATCGCGGTGGTCCGATGTTCTATGCCGATACGGTCGGACTGGCCAAGGTCGTGGCCAAGCTGAAAGAATACGCGCCGCGTCTCGGGCCCGAGTTCGTGCTGTCGCCGCTGCTCGAGCGGCTGGCTGCCGAAGGCAAGCGCCTTCAGGACGTGAAGTAGTTCCAGGAGATCGGCGTGCCGGCCTGTGCCGATGCGCCGATCAGTATTCGTCCGGCTCGCGTCAGCGGGCCTGGCGGGGTCGTGCAGAAGGAGAAGCGTCAATGGCCCGAATTCAATCGGTTGCAGTCCTGCGCGAGCGCCTGGGTGCTGCCAAGCCCACCACTTTCGCCAAGATCTTGCCGCGAGTCGATCCGCAGGGTGCGCAATTCCTGCGGGTCAGCCCATTCGCGGTGCTCAGCACGGTTGCTGACAATGGCACCATCGAGTCATCGCCAAAGGGCGATGAGCCGGGTTTCATACGGCTCGAAGACGAGCGCACGCTGCTGCTGCCCGAGCGCGCCGGCAATAATCTCGCGTTCGGCCTGCAGAACATCCTCGCCAACGGCCGTGTCAGCCTGATCGCGTTTCGGCCAGGCACCGGCGAGACGCTTCGCATCACCGGCACCGCGTCGATTCACGACGATGCCGATCTGCTCGCGGCGCTGGGCTCGGCTGCTCGACCGGCGCTGCTGGCGCTGCGAATCCATGTCGAGCGCTGTTATTTCCATTGCGCGCGCTCGGTGCTGCGAGCGGGATTATGGGATGCCCAGACCTGGGCGCCCGCGCAGCAGATCTCTTTCGGCAAGATCATTGCGCAGGGGCTGGCGCAGTCGCCCGACGTGGCTGCCGCCATCGATGCATCGGTGCAGGGCGCCTACACCACGCGCCTCTGGTCTAACCAGGTCTGATCGGGCTGAACTGGTCTAGACGCAGCCCGATTCGCTGCGCTTCGCCGGGGTCCGGCCCGACCCGACCCGACCCCGCGGTTCAGTTCCCAGGTGATCGGCCTGGCAGCAGCCGGCGCAGAGATCGAAGTGGATCGATGCTGCCCTGGCGCTCGAACGGAATCGAAAACGGCGAATCACCCCACCTGGCCGATCCGATCAGGCGATAGGCGATGCTGGCACCCTGGCTTTCGGGGAGGCGGCGCAATACCGAGAGAATTTCACCGGTACGCGCACTAAAATCGAGAGGCACTTCGCGAGATCCGGCACCTGGCAGCACGAACGCTGATTCCCGGGCCGCGCCGCGGGCAATTTCCCGCCCGCCGAGTTCCAGCACGCAGTTCAGTTCGCGGATCGGCAGGTCGACGTCATTGGGGTTGTTCGCATCGATGATCAGGGTGAAGCGCACCTGTTCCAGGCTCGCATCTTTGATGCTCAGTTCCCGGAAGATCAGGGTTGGCGGCTTCAGGCCGCGCGGGGGCAGAGCGTTGCAGCCATAGGTCAGTCCGCCGATCGACACGGCAAGCAGACCCCCCAGGGTACGCAGATGTCGGCGCCGCCTCATGCCCGTCTCAGAGGCTGGAAAGACGGGACAAGGCATCG
>JAYVOV010000093.1:0-9402 GCA_043757735.1 Burkholderiaceae bacterium | reverse complement strand
TCGGCATGGATCAGTTCTCAGACGAACTGGCGGGCTCCAGCGTCAAAGGCAAGAACCCCTTCAAAGATGTACGGGTCCGCAAGGCGCTCAACCTGGCGGTCGATCGCGCGGGTATTCAGCGCTCCATCATGCGTGGACTGTCCATTCCGGCAGCGATCATGGTGGCCCCGGGGGTCAATGGCCACTCCACTGAACTCGACAAGGTTTCGCCCGCCGACCCCGAAGGCGCCAAGAAGCTGCTGGCCGAGGCCGGTTACCCGAATGGTTTTGAATTCACCCTCGACTGCCCCAACAATCGGTACGTGAACGACGAGGAAATCTGCCAGGCCCTGGTCAGCATGTGGGCGCGGGTCGGCATCAAGGCCAAACTCAACGCGATGCCGTTCGCCAATTTCATCCCGAAGATTCTCAAGCACGACTCCAACGCCTACCTCCTGGGCTGGGGCGTGGCCACTTATGACGCCTTGTATTCGCTGCAGTCGCTGGTCCGCACCAAGACCACCGGGGCCGATGGCAACTTCAACATGGGCCGAGTCAGCAATGCCCGGCTCGACCAGATGATCGACGCGATCAAGATCGAGACCGATGTTGCCAAACGCGATGCGATGCTGCGCGATGCGCTGAAGATGACGGCCGACGAGGCGCTGTACGTGCCGATCCATCACCAGATGCGGCCCTGGGCAATGAAGAAGAACGTCAGCACGGTTCATCGATCAGATGACCGGCCCGAGGCGCGCTTCACCCGCATCGATTGAACCGCACCCGCCGGGCTTCATGCCCGGTGGTATTGAAGGATCAGTGTCTGCTGCTCAGCCATCGACGCAGGTCGATGGCTGCTTCACTTTTGCTCGGGGAAGTGGGCGGGATCGCTGGACTGCAGCGGCTGCGGCGGTTCGTCCGAGGGGCCTTTGCGATCTGCTTTTTCGGCTTTCTTGCGCTTCTTGGCCAGTTCTCGCTGACGCTTCTCAAACTGGTAATTGGGCTTTTGCACTCGAATCCTTTCGTTGGCTCAGGCTAGGACGATACTCGCTCCAGCCCGACACACCCGATTTCCCTGTTAAATGCTCAGATCGAGCAGGTTGTAGTCCTTGAGGCTGGCCTGAGCGGCCTCGTCCCAACGGAAGGTTTCGCCGCTGGCCAGGTGCGGCCGGTAGACGTAGGGTTGTTCCGCTGCAAAGCGCTGGCGGCGGGCGTCGATGCCATAGCCGATGAGGCGTGCGCGCTGGCGGATTCGCGCGTCATCGTAGACCCCGGCCGCTGCATGGACGGTGCCGCGGGTTTCAACGCCCAGGACCGAGCGGCGCCGATGGAAACCGAAGTTCAAGGTTACCCGCCAGTCTGGACTGGTGTTGGCGAATGAGCCGTGTATCGCCTGCCGATTGTTGATTGCGACGTCGCCCGGCTTGCAGACGATCGGCACTGCTTCTGGCAGCCGTTCAGTGCCGGCCCTGGCCACCATGGCCCGGATGTCGGCCTTGCCCAGCTTGTGCGAGCCCGGGACGACCCACACGCCATTGGCTGGCGTGCAGCCGTACAGCTGCGCCATGAAATTGAAGCCGTGAGTGCTTTCGTCCCAATCCGGGCTGTGCCAGTGGGTGACGCCGTCCTGGTGCCACGCGACCGAGGCACCCAGGCCTGGTTGCTTGATGAACAAGGCTTCGTTGAAGGGCGTGAAGTCGTCGCCGTTGACCGCGGCTGCGACCGCCAGCAGTTGTGGATGCCCGTATACGCGCAGGGCGGCGGGCGAGAACTGCAGCGATCCCAAGATCAGGTAGACCACTTCGTCTGGCGCGTCGGCGGCTGCTTGCGGCTCGAACATTTTCACCGGATGGCGGCCGTTCGCCAGTTCGGTGCCGCCGAAGGGGTCGCCCAGCGGGCGCGCCCACTGCAAGGTGGGCGCGACGCAGTCGGTCGCCAGCGCCGGACGGCCGTGGCGGTCCAGCGGCGAGCCGTGCCGTGCGGGCAGGCGATCGAGAATATTTTTGATGTCGGCTTCGATATCGGCCAGCTCGTCGGTCTCGAGCACGCCTTCGAAGACGTAGAAGCCGCAGCGCCAGTAGGCGGCCAGGATGTCGGGATGAAGCGCGCCCTCGTCGGTGAACCGGATGGGGCCCCGGTTGCCCAGCTGAAAGGCCCGCCGCTCGCCGTCGGCCAGATAGGCGCGCATCGCACCTTCCTGTGTGCCGTAGTCGACCAACACTGCGCTCATCGCTTGTCTCCTTGAATGTCCAGTTCGTTCTTGTAGACCCGTCCGTTTTTCATGATCAGACGCAGCCCTTCTCCCTGGCCGGCCAGCAGCGCAGGGTTTTGGAGGGGATCGCCGTCGACCACGATCAGGTCGGCCATCGCCCCTTTTGCAATCACGCCGAGCTGGCCTTCCTGGCGCATGAATCGCGCGTTGACCGAGGTGGCGCTTTGCAGGATCTGGGCCATCGGCATGGCCGGCAGACGAAGCGCGAATTCGTGCGATTGCTGCGCGTGCATGTGGCCGAGCAGATCGGTGCCGAAGCCGACCGCCACGCCATTGGCCTGGGCGATCCGCAGCGACTCGACGCCGAGCGCGCGCACTCGGTGGAGCTTTTCGAGCATGGACTCGGGCCAGCGGAGGTTCTCGCCCTCGCTGGCGAGCGCGTCGTAGGTGACCAGGGTGGGCACCAGCGCCGCGCCGTGTTCGTGCATCAGACGCGCGCTGGCCTCGTCGAGCATGTTGCCGTGTTCGATGGTCTTCACGCCGGCGCGCACCGCACGCGTGATGGCGCGCGGCGTGTAGGCATGCGCCATTGCATAGGTGTTGGCGGCCTCTGCTTCTTCGCAGATCGCGCGCAGTTCATCGACCGAATATTGCGTGCCGTCGATCGGGTCGGTGGGGCTGGCCACGCCGCCGCCGGCCATGATCTTGAGCTGGTGGGCGCCATTGCGAAGCTGTTCGCGGGCGGCCTTGCGCACCGCGCTCACGCCGTCGGCAACGATGCCCAGGACGCCGATGCTCTCGCAGGTGCACATGAGACGGTGCGCGCCCATCGGCCGGCCGTCGCCGTGGCCACCGGTCTGCGACAGGGCGTGGCCGGCGATGAACAGGCGCGGGCCATGAAAGATGTCGCGGTTGACCGCCTCCACCAGTCCGAAGTCGGCGCCGGCGGCATCACGCACCGTGGTGAAGCCGCGCATCAGCATGCCCCAGAGAATGTCTTTGGCCTGCGCGGCAACCAGCGAGGGGGGCGTGCTGGTGAGGTCGATCAGTCTGGCGGTGGTGGCTGTGATATGCACATGGGCATCGATCAGGCCCGGCAGCAGCGTGCGGCCGGCGAGGTCGATCATGCGGGCGTCGTCAACCCGGGTTGCGTCCTGGAGGACGTCGCAGATGCGATCGCCTTGCACCACCACAGTGGCCGATGGGCGCAAAGTGCCCGACAGGGAATCGAAGACGGTGGCGTTGGTGAAGGCCAGTCGGGCGGAGGGCAGTGCGGCAGGCATGGCGGCGTTCGCGTTCGCTCGGAGTCAATCGATCGGAGAACGATACCAGCGTGACTGGTCTGGCGGGTGATCGGCGCCGCGATCAGCGTTTCATAACGCCTGCGCAAGAAGCATCACAACGCCTGTCGGAAGAAGCGCTCGTAGTCGGCGGCGCCGGCCGGCCGCGGGTTGGTTGCACCGGCGAAGTCGACGCTGGCCAGCGCCACCAGGCGCGGGATCTGCGCCTCGGTGACACCGTGCGCCGCCAGGCCGCCGGTGAGGCCGATCGCCGTCTTGAGTGCGCGCAGCCAGGGCACGAACGCGTGGGCGCCTGCCGAGATGCCTGCCGCATGCGCGAGATCGTCGAATCGCGCCGGCACCGCTTCGAGGTTCCAGGTGAGCACGGTGTCGATCATCAGCGCATTGGCCAGCCCATGATGCAGATCGGCGACCGCGCCCAGTGCGTGTGCGCAGGCATGCACCGAGCCCAGGTCTTTCTGAAACGCGATGGCGCCCATCAGCGAGGCCATCATCATGTCGGTGCGCGCCTGCAGATTGGCCGGTTCGCGGACCGCGCGGACCAGTGCGCGCGCACCGATGCGCAGGCCTTCCAGGGCGATGCCATCGCACAATGGGTGATAGGCGGGCGACAGATAGCTCTCGATGTTGTGGGTCAGGGCGTCGATACCGGTGGCAGCGGTGATCAGCGGCGGCAGCCCGATGGTGAGCTCCGGGTCTGCGAAAACGGCCCGTGCGAGCAGGCGCGGGCTGAAGACCGCACGCTTCACATGGGAGTCGTTCTCGGCGACCACCGCGGAGCGCCCCACCTCGGACCCCGTACCCGAGGTGGTGGGCAACGCGACGAGGTAGGGCAGGTCGCTCACGATTGGCCGCACCTGCGGGTGATCCCAGACATACTCGATGACGTCACCATCGTGCACGGCCATCAGCGCCACAACTTTGGCGACATCCAGTGCGGCGCCACCGCCGAAGCCGATGACACAGTCGGCCCCATGCGCGCGAAAGGCTGCGGCACCCGCCATCACCTGGCTGGCGCCTGGATTGCCGAACACGCCGTTGAACACCGCGACCCGCAGACCCGCCAGGTGCGAGGCGAACTCCGCCATCACCGGGAGCGCGGCAAGCGCCCGGTCGGTGACGATCAGCGGTCGGCGCAGCCCGTGCGCCAGCAGGTGTGGTGCAACCAGCCGGCGGGCGCCTGCGCCGAACTTGATGTCGGTGGGAAACGAGAATGTGGTGATGGTCATCCGAATCCGGGTGTCGTGTTCAAAAGGCCTGGGATTGAACTCCGACAGGCTCCTGGCGGTGGTGCTCTGGGAGGCTAGATGATCTCGAGGTAACGTTTCAGTTCCCAGTCGGTGACGGCGTCGAGCCATTGCCGCCATTCCCATTCGCGGGTGGCCGCGAAGTGATCGACGAAGGTGTCGCCGAGCCAGTCGCGCGCGATGTCTGATTGCCTGAACTGGCGGGTTGTTTCGATCAGGGTGCGCGGTGCGCGGGCGATGTTGTCGGCCCCCTGGTTGGCGCCGGTAATCGGCGGTGTCGTGAGCTTGAGGCCTTTTTCGACGCCGTGCAGGCCTGCGGCAATCACTGCCGCCATCGCCAGGTAGGGGTTGACATCGGCGCCAGGGCAGCGCGTTTCCAGTCGGGTGGACTTCGGGCCAGCCGAAATCACCCGGAAACTGGCGGTGCGGTTGTCGAACCCCCAGGTGGGTTTGACCGGCGCCCAGAACCCGTCGACCAGACGCTTGTAGCTGTTGACGGTTGGCCAGAACATCGGCGCGAACGACATCAGGCAGGCCACCTGGCCGGCGAGATAGCTCTCGAAGACAGCGCTCATGCCGCGGGTGCCGCACGGATCGTGAAACACGTTGCGTCGGCCGTCCGAGAGGCTTTGATGGATATGGCCGCTGCAGCCCGGAAACTGCTGGCTCCATTTCGCCATGAAGCTGGGCATGATACCGAAGCGCTGGCCGATCTCTTTGGCGCCGCTCTTGAACAAAATGGCGCGATCGGCTGCTTCCAGCGCTGCGCTGAACGTGATGGCAGCCTCGTAGACGCCCGGTCCGGTTTCTGTGTGCAGGCCTTCGATGGGCACGCCGAAAGCCGCCATCTCGTCCATCAGGGCGTTGAAGAACGCCCGATTGCCGTTCATGCGCAACAGCGAATAGCCGAACATGCCAGGCGTCAGCGTGCTCGGGCCGACCCCCTGCTTGGCGGCCCAGGTCTGCGGTGTTTCAGAGAAGTTGAACCACTCGAACTCCATACCGGCCATCGGCAGCAGGCCGAGCTTCTCGGCCCTTGCCAGCACACGCTTCAAGGTCTGGCGCGGACAGATCGGGTAGGGCGATCCGTCGGTATTGATGAATTCGCCCAGGAAGAACGGGACCGCGCCGTCCCAGGGCACCTGTCGCGCGGTATCGAGGTCGATGCGGGCCAGCGCATCCGGGAATCCGTGCTGCCAGCCGGTGACCTGGGTGTTGTCGTAGCAGCTGTCGTGCGCGTCCCAGCCGAAGACCACGTCGCAAAATCCAAAACCGGATTCGGCGGCACCGAAGAACTTGTCCCGGTGCAGGTACTTGCCGCGCAGGATGCCGTCGATATCGCTGACCGCAACCTTGACCTTGCCGGTTTCAGACTGGCGTATGGCTGTCAGTGCCGGGTGCTCCT
The DNA here is from genome assembly GCA_043757735.1 of Burkholderiaceae bacterium. Taxonomy (GTDB): domain Bacteria; phylum Pseudomonadota; class Gammaproteobacteria; order Burkholderiales; family Burkholderiaceae_E; genus Quisquiliibacterium. Next base: position 3,258 of record JAYVOV010000093.1, on the reverse strand, counting down.
TGCGTCGCGTTGCCATGGGTTCTTTCTGAATGGCTCAATGAGCCGGGCTGCCGACCGGGATGCCTAACTCGTCCAGGCTATGCGCCACAGCGGCCACGGCCTGGCGCATCTCATTGGGACCGATGGCGCCGATGCAGCCGACCCGGAATGTATCGACTTCTGTGAGCTTGCCCGGGTAGAGCAGGAAGCCCCGCGACTTGACCGCTGCATAGAAGCGCTTGAAATCATAGGCCGCATGAACGGGTGCATGAAAGGTCACGATGATGGGCGCCTGGAAACGCGGCTCCAGGAACGGCCGCAATCCAAGTGCGGTCATGCCTTCGATCAGCACCCGACAGTTTTCGGTGTAGCGGGCAAGCCGCGCCGGTTGCCCGCCTTCTTCGTCGTATTGCGCGATCGCTTCGGCGAGCGCAACCAGCACATGGGTGGGTGGGGTGAAGCGCCACTGGCCGGTGTTTTCCATGTATTGCCACTGATCGTGCAGATCCATCACCAGCGACTGGCTGTTGCCGGCCGAGCGCGCGAGCACGTCCTTGGGCAGGAACACGAAGCCCATGCCGGGCACGCCTTCCAGACACTTCCCGCTGGCCGCGATCAAGGCATCGAAGCGGATCTCCCGAGCATCGATCGGCAGTGCGGCGAACGAACTCATCGCGTCGACGATCAAGCCCCTGCCGTGGCGCTCGCATACTCGCGCGACCTCGGCGAGCGGGTTGGCCACACCGGTCCCGGTCTCGCAATGGATAAGAGCAACGTGACTCACGCTGGGATCGGCTGCGAGCGTTTCGGACAGGACCCGGGCGCCGACCGGCTGGTCTTCGGCAAAGGGCACGACCGTGGCTCGCCGGCCCATCATCTCGGTGAGTTTCGCGGCGCGCTTGCAGTAGGCGCCGTTGTCGAGCACCAGCACGTGGCCGTTGCGCGGCACGACGGTGGCCACCGCCGCTTCGACGCTGAAGGTGCCGCTGCCCTGGAGGGGCACCACGGCATGGCTGTCCTGGCCGTCGATGATGGCGAGCAGGCGCTCGCGTACCCGGGCAGTGACCGCGATGAAGTCGGCATCCCAGGATCCCCAGTCGCGCAGCATGGCCAGTTTGGTGCGCAGCGTGGTCGTCAGCGGGCCCGGCGTGAGAAGAATGCGGTCACGGTCCATGGCGGGTTCCTTGCAGGTGGGTCAATCGGGATTCTTCCATGCCTGGGTGCGGCGATCGAAGCGCCATGACACGAGTGTAAACAGGCCGATGGCCAGCGCCGATGTGCCGGCGATCAGGACCGCCATGGCGGCGGCTGCGCCGATCTCGCCGGACTCGTCGAGGTTGAGGATGGCGATCGAGGCCAGTTTGGTGTCGGGTGAGTACAGGAAAACAACCGCTGAGATCGTGGTCATCGCATTGATGAAGAAGTAGCGCGCGATGTCGATCATGGCCGGCGCGCAGAGGGGCAAAGTCACCCGCCAGAACGTCTTGTAGAAGGGCACCTTGAGGGATGCCGACACCGATTCGAATTCAGCGTCGAGCGCTTTCAGGGCGGTGACCGCGGTCAGGTGGCCGGTGGTGTAGAAGTGGACTACGCTGCACAGCGTGAGCAAGGTGAGCGTGTGATAAAGGCTGTTCAGAGGATTGGCGGGCGCATTGAAATAGAAGATGTATCCCAGGCCCAGCACAAGACCGGGTACCGCCATGGGCAGCATGGCCAGCAGTCTGAGCGTCGCGCGCAGCAGCGGCGCACCCTGGGTTTTTTCCAGCAGGTAGGCGCCGCAGAACACGATGGCAGTGCCGCACACTGCGGTGCCCGCGGCCATTTTCAGACTGTTCAGGAAGCTGTCGCCGACCTCGGCCTCGAGCAGGCCCATCGCGTAGTGGCGCAGGCTGGGCGACAGGTCGTAGGGCCAGAACCGCGTGAACGATGCGAAGATCGCCATGCCCAGCATCGCCAGCATCAGCAGGCTGACGAGCGTGCAGTAGGCCGTCATTGCCGTCACCAGGCCGGGCGAGCCCTGGGGGCGATACGGGACCGCGCGCGCGCTCAGCATGGCGGTCTGACGCCGCCGCACCAGCGTGTCGACGCCAAAGGTAAGCAGGGCCGGCGCGAGCAGCAGCAGCGCCACCACCGCGCCGCGCTGGAAATCCTGCTGCCCGATGACCAGCTTGAACACGTCGGTGGCCAGCATGTTGAAATCGCCGCCAATGACTTTTGGGATGCCGAAATCCGTGATGACCAGAGTGAATGTGACGAGCGCAGCCGAGATGAGGCCGTAGCGGGCGCCCGGCAGGGTCACGGTGAGGAATCGGCGCATGCGGGTGGCGCCCATGGCCTGGGCGGCCTCGTACAGGCGGGCATCGGCGGCCGCCAGGGCGGTCACGAGAATCATCAGTGTGTGCGGAAACACCGAGAAGATCTCGGCCAGCACGATGCCGGGCGCACCGTATATCTGCGCCAGCCCCAGCGCGGTGAGCCACGCTTTGAGCACGCCCTGATTGCCGAACCAGTAGATCAGCGAGATCGCCGACAGCAGCGACGGTGCGAGCAGGGGAATCAGTGTGATCGAGCGGAACAGGGCCTTGCAGCGCATGCCGGTGCGCGTGAGCGCATAGGCGAAGCCGAACGCGGCTGGCACGGTCACCAGGCTGACCAGTGCCGAAACCCAGAGACTGTTCCACAGTGAATCGAGCAGCGCGGGGGTTTTCGCGTACGCGACAAAATTGGCCAACCCCACGAACCGATTCTGAGCGTCTTGCAGCGATTTGATCAGGATCGCCGCCAGCGGTCCGGCCAGCAGGCTCAGCAGCAACATCAGCACCGCGCCGAGCCCCAGGTGGGCAAGGCGATCGGTCCAGTGCGTCTGCAGGCGCACAGGCGCGTCCAGGTGCAGGGCGCGCGCCAGCACGCTCACGCGAACACCCTCAGCCGTTGCGCGGGCAGACGCAAGCGCAGATTCGCGCCTGGCTGCAGGCGCAGTTCGCTGATGGCATTCGGCGACAGGCTGACTGACAGGCGCTTGCCCGCCAGTGCTGGGCAACTGACCCGGAGCAGGCAGTAGGAGCCCAGGAAGTCGATTGATTCCAAAAGGGCGTCGATGGTGTTGTCGTCGCTCGAATGCGAGGTGAGTACTTCGATGTCTTCGGGTCGCAGACAGACGCTCGCCTGTTGTCCGGCGATTCCTGGATGCGGACAGTCCAGTTCTGTGCGGCCCACGAGGATGCGCTGGTTGTGCAGCAGGGTTGCCGGAAAGCAGTTGATCCGCCCGACAAAATCGGC
>JAYVOV010000092.1:0-2548 GCA_043757735.1 Burkholderiaceae bacterium | reverse complement strand
TGGCATCGACCGCCCAACTGGTGGCCAGGCCGACCACCAGCACGCTGGGCGCGTCGGCCTTTGAGAGGTCCCAGTGCGTCAGCGCGTCATACATCGGGATGCCGGTGAAGCGGTTGCCTTCGAAGCCCTGGTCGGGCTGACCGAGGGTGCGCGGGATATCGGCGGCAGTCATGGCGATGCGCAGAACCTTTTCCTGCCCAAGAGCCGGGGCGGCGGCAGCCATGCACAAGGCGCTGGCGAGGACGGTGTGCGTCAGCAGACTGTGCGTCAGAGTGGGATTGCTTCGATTCATCGCGAGTTCTCGATAGGGATTCAGGTCAGGCTGACGGATGTGCCGTCAGGCGGCTCGGCTGTGAGTATCAATAGCAATGACTGTGCCAGTGCGGGATGCCTCTCGAGCAACTGCGCCAGACACGAAACAGCACTATTTCAGTGCTTGCCGCACCACTTTAGAGATTTCGAGCGTCAGAAAGCCGCGATTCGATCCGGTGAAAGCGGCAGATCGCGCACCCGAACGCCAATCGCGTCGTGTTCGCGCGCCGCACAGACGCCCACGAAACTGCCATCCACCAGCGCTGTCGTTCTTGAGGACGGTTTCGATTTTTAGCGGCTGGTTGGCCGGGTAACAGGGTCTGTTGGCACCCCATACCGCCTCGCCCGTGCCAAAGAGCCGGTCGCAGCGGATCTGTCCGTTGGGCGCCGAATCCGACATGGTCCCGCGCATGGAAACAAAACCAGCCTTGAGCAGCCACCCACAGACGCCGCGGTAGCAGGTCTGCCCAGGGCATCCGCCGTCAACCCCTGCAGGGGCGCGAACATTGCGACGCCGGCGAGAATTTCCAGCTCGCCTTTGCACGCAGCGCGTGCCGCTTGTTGTCCGCACTTGTTGTCCGAACTCACCCCGGAATGCCGAGCGATGTTTCTTCCGTCTTCTCGGTTGTCCGGCTGCAGTCAAGCCTGCATTCGAAATAGGTTCCGAAGGGCGACCTTACCCAAACGCAGGAACGCTGGCAAGATTCAAAGGCTCAATGCGCCGGCACGCGTCTCGGCGCAACACGCAGGCCAGCCTTGACACCCCCGCCGGCCCGATTCCACATTGAACTGCCAGCCAGAAGGAACATCGAATATGGGACTCACCGTCATCGATCACGTGGTCATCCGCGTGAAAGACATCGAAGAAGGCATCCGCACCTATCAGCAGCAGATCGGCCTGACACTGAGCCGTCGGGGCGAAAACCCGAACATCGGCAAACAGGCCTTTTTCGATCTGCCCGACGGCGGCTTCATCGAACTCGTCGCACCGTTGTCGCCGGACAGCGCTGTCGGCAAGGCGATCGAAAAGAACGGTGAAGGGGTGCACACCATCGCCTTCGCGGTGAAGGATCTGGACGGTACCGTGAGCGGCATGAAAGAGCGCGGCACCAGCATCATCGGCAGTGGATCGATGCAGTTCGTGCATCCCAAATCGAGTCACGGCGTGCTGCTGCAGCTGTTCGAGAAGAAGAACTGAGCGCGGCCGCTGCCCGCCAACCGCGCAGCGGTGCGCCAGCAAGACATCCGCCGGTTTTGACCGACGCACGGAGACTCAATGCAAATGCACGACATCATCGTGGTCGGCGCCGGCAGTGCGGGATGTGCCATTGCCGCTCGTGCGAGCGAAGACCCGCAGCGCACCGTGCTGCTGGTGGAAGACGGGCCGGATTACGCCGATGTCGCGACCACACCCTACGACCTCGTCAACAGCCACAACATTGAGCAATCGCAACGCGGCCACCCTGGGGTTCAGCGACGACGACATCGCAGCGCTCTGCCGGAAATTCGCAGGCAGCGGCTATCACCCCTGCGGCACCGCCAAGATGGGACCCGCGCGAACACGAACCTCACCTGCATCATGATCGGCGAGAAGGTCGGCGAGTGGCTGCGCACACGCCCTGCCCTGTATGGGCTGTGAATCTGTTCCCTCCTGAAAATTCTCCGACATGGCCATCGATCTGATCATCCGCAATGCAAAAGTACTCGATGGAACTGGTTCCCCCGCGTATCAGGCCGATGTTGAAGTCGACGATGGCCGCATCCGACACGTCGGCAGCACATCGGCCACCGCACGTGTTGAAATCGATGCCCAGGGCGCCCATCTGGCACCGGGTTTCATCGACGTGCACTCGCACGATGACGGCGCTTTCATCCGCCACCCCGGCATGGCGTTCAAGCTCGCGCAGGGTGTCACCACCTGCGTCTGCGGCAATTGCGGCTTCCGCGCGATCCCGGTCCTGGCCGGCGCCGATCAGGCAAGTGCGAGCGGCGGCATCCTGGCCGGGCTGCAGGGGTCATTCACCGACCTCGAGGGCTATTTTGCCGAGGCATCGGCGAAGGGGCCCGCGGTCAACAACATCATGCTGGTCGGCCACAATACGGTGCGCTCGATGGTGATGGGCCTGGCGCAGCGCCCGCGCGGCAAGCCGCATCCGCGACTGTTCGGCACCTTTCCCCGTGTGCTGGGCGAGTATGTGAGACGCCGTGGCGTGCTGTCGCTGGAGGAGGCGGTGCG
>JAYVOV010000091.1:0-9430 GCA_043757735.1 Burkholderiaceae bacterium | reverse complement strand
CCGTCTTCGGTCAGGCAAGCCAGCGAGACGATCGCGGTGGTCGGGAAGTAGACGTATCGGTAGTCGCAGCCGGCATCGCACAGCACGTGACCGAGTTTCAATTCGATCGCTTCGAGGTTCGCCAGCAAGGACACGCAGCCAGCGTCGTCCAGTGCGGCAAGCAGGGCATTCTGTCTCAGATCGGGCGGTTTAGTCATGATTTCTCCAGTGCTGCTTGAACATGAAGAAAATTGTATTTCGCCGCCTTCTCCGCCGCTGTAGGACAGCAATACCTTTCGCTGTAAGCCAAGGCCACGGATATTGCGTCCGTGCGTTACAGAACGGACGGCCCCGACAGACATCCATACCTTGCGAACAAGTTAAGTCGCGCCCGTCTGTTCGACGCAGCGAACTTGGCCTATCGAACTTGTGCTTGCCGTTCGGCCTGAGCCGAAGGCGCCGAGCCCGAGCCCGAGCCGACACTCTTCTTTTTAGCCCATTTTTTCAAGGATCCATCATGGACAACATCACTTCCAGGCCCTTCGATCAAGGCACCTCCGGCGCAGTCGATCGGGCAGCCGACACCCATTCCGGCACGATCCTCGCGACGCAAGATGCCACCAGCAATACGTCAGGCCGGTTGAGCGATACGGTGGACAGCGTGCACAAAGATGCCACGCCCTTGATCAGCGCACTGGCGGGCAAGGCTGAAAACGCCGCCCGTCGTGGCACAGAGATCGTGCGTGCGACTTCGGCGCAAGTGCGTGATCGGGCAAATCTGGCGACCGACGCCACCATCGGTTTCATCAAGGAAGAGCCGTTCAAGGCAATACTCTTCGCCGCTGCAACTGGCGCGGCACTGATCGGACTCTTGAATCTGACGCTTGCCGTACGCGAGTCGCCAGTGCGGCGCTGAAGGCTGTTTGGCTGAGATGATTTCGCGGTCGGAAGTTCACTGCCTGCACTGATGCGTATGCCCACGCCGCCATCCACACATGCGCAAGCGCGACGTCGCTGGCCGATGGTGATTGCCACCCTGGTGACGGCGCTGGTGGTGCTGTTGCTGGTGTTCGACTGGAACTGGCTGCGAGGCCCGTTGAACTCGTACGTCACGCGCAAGACGCAGCGCACGTTCACATCCTCGGACCTGCATGTGCGTCTCGGGCTGACGGCGACGATTCGCCTGCGCGACGTCGTGTTCGACAACGCGGAGTGGGCCCCGGGTGCTCCGATGGCCAAGATCGGTGTGCTGGAAGTTTCGGTATCGCTGCGTGACCTGTTCGACCGCAAGGTCTTGTTGCCACGGGTCGCGTTGACGGACGCGGAGTTGCACTTCGAGCAGCTAGCCGATCGTCGCCGCAACTGGGTTATCCACGAACCGGGCGACACCTCGCCCAGTCGGCTGCGCATCGGCAGCCTATCGGTGACGCGAGGCACGCTCGAATACACCGACCGAGGGCTGCCGATGAGCCTGCGCATCGCGGTCAGCACCTTCGACCCCGCTGCGCAAATAAAGGCGGGCGATGCCAAGGCGACGCCCGACAACAGCAGATACACCACGCGCTATGCCTTCAAGGGCACCTATCATGATGCGTCATTTTCAGGTGATGCGCTCACTGGCGATGTGCTGAGCTTTCAGGAGTCCGGCATCCGCTTTCCGTTGCGCGGCCACCTGACGGCTGGCACCACTCGGTTGGCGGTCGAAGGTACTGTCGCCGATGCAGCGAACATCAGCGCGATCGACGTTCAGCTTCGCATGTCAGGCCAGACGCTCGCCAACCTGTACCCATTCCTGCTGTTGCCGTTGCCAGCATCGCCGCCGTACCGGATAGAGGGCCGTCTGACGCGAACGGGGTCGCGCTACGGGCTCGATGAGGTTCGCGGTGAGATCGGCTCGACCGACATCTCCGGCAGCGCTGCTTACATCGCGCAAATGCCGCGGCCGTTGCTGCAGGGCAAACTGCACAGCGAACTGCTGAACATCGCCGACCTGGGGCCCCTGGTGGGAATCACAACCAAGTCCTCGACGAGCAACACACCGCCCACGCAAGCGCAAACCAACAGCCGATCGGCCGCGAGGGCGCAAGCGCGCCAGACGAATGGTGATCGGATCTTGCCTGCGGGCATGGCGCCCGGCACACGGCTGCTGCCGACCGGCAAGTTTGAAGGTGGTCGATTGAAGGCGATCGATGCCGACGTCGAATGGACGGCGAAGCGCGTGAAGGCGCCCGACCAGCTGGCGGTCGCGAACCTCAACGCGGTTCTGCGTCTGAAAGATGCGGTGCTGAAACTGGACCCGTTCAATGTGGACTTTGCGGGCGGCCACATCCGATCGGTGATCGATCTCGATGCCCGTCAGCCGACCCTCGCTGCGCGCACCGAGGTGCGACTCGAGAAGCTCCAATTGGCGCAGTTGCTGCCGCAGTCACCCACGCTGGCACGGTCTAAAGGCGTGCTCGACGCTCGCCTGATACTGCACGGCAACGGCAACTCGATCGCCGACGCGGCCGCGAAGGCGGACGGTCGGATCGGCGCTGCGCTGTCGCACGCCCGGGTCTCGAACCTGCTCGATGCCGTCTCCGGTCTGAACGGCGGCAAGATCATCACGCTGCTGGTTGGGGGCGACAAGGACATCGCGGTGCGCTGTGGCGCCGCCGTGTTCGACGTGCGAACGGGTCAGGGTCGCTCGAGACAGTTCGTCGTCGATACCGAGCAGACCCGCATTGACGGTGCCGGCTCTTTCGACCTGGACCAAGAGCGCTTCGACGCCACGATTTCGCCCCAGCCCAAGCGTCCCGGCATTCTCTCGTTGCGCACGCCAGTGCGATTGTTCGGAAGCTTTCGGCATCCGGACTACGAACTGGACAAGACGAAACTCGCGCTGCGCGTCGGCGGCGCGATCGCGCTGGCGCTGGTCGCGCCAGTGGCCGCGCTGATTCCGTTGATCGAAACCGGTCCGGGCGTCGACGTCGATTGCAAGCGCCTGACTTCGATCGCGCTGGCCGGCCCGCCTGCCACAGTACCCACGCCCGCGTCGGCGCCCGCCGGCCGATGATCACGGGCCGACACACGTTGATCCGTTTCGCCGTACTGTTGTCCGCTGCTCCGTTCGCTAACGAACGGAGCGCGAGATCACTGACGGTTACTGTCGGTCTGGAGTTCGTTCGAATGAGCGGCCGAACCCCGACGTCAGTGCAGTCTCACCTTGGTGATGAGGCCCTGAAGTCACCCCGTCATTTTGTCAGGAGACGCCCATGAAACACAGCCACTTTTCCCGCACCCCGCTGAACCGCGCCATCGGTTCGCTGGGCCTTGGCCTCGCGGCCATGATGCTTGCGGCGCCCCCGGCTTTTGCCTCCAGCCACCGCGAAGCACCCTTCATCAGCGGGCAGCCGCAGCTCGATGCCACAGACCTCTACATGTTTCGCAGCTACGAAACGGGACGCCAGAACTTCGTGACCGTTCTGGCTAACTACCAGCCTTTCCAGGACCCGCAGGGCGGCCCGAACTTCCACATGTTCAGCCCCGACGGCCTTTATGAGATCCACATCGACAACAACGGCGATGGGGTCGAAGACATCACCTTCCAGTTCCGCTTCACCAATGCCTCCAAGGGCACGGCGCTGACCGTGGGTGGCAAGTCGGTGAAGATCCCGCTGATCAACAGCGGCGTTATCGCGGGCGTCAATCCGGCTGCGCTGAATGTCCGCGAGACCTTCACGATCGACGTCGTTCGTGCGGGGCGCCGCATGGGGCAAAACAGCGTAACCAAAGCATCCGGCGGCGCAAAAGTGTTCGACAAGCCGGTGGACAACATTGGCGAAAAAAGCTTTGGCACCGGCACCGGCTACGCCACGTATGCAAATTTGCATATCTATGACGTGGCGATACCGGGCTGCAGCACGCCTGGCCGTGTTTTCGTCGGGCAGCGCAAGGAGCCGTTCTACATTGCCGTCGGCAAGGCCTTCGACCTCCTCAATCTGAACCCGCTGGGTGTCGAGGTTGGCGGGAACAACAACGATCTTGAAGGCAAGAATGTCAGCACCTTGGCGATGGAGCTGCCGATCAGTTGCCTGACGGCAGGCGCCGATCCGGTGATCGGTGCCTTCACCACAGCCAGCCTGCGGCAGGGACGCCTGCTGGACGGCTCGCCGCAGCCGGGACTGGGCAGGGCGATGCGCAGCGGCGGCGCCTGGACCCAGGTATCACGCCTGGGCATGCCGCTGGTCAACGAACTGATCATCGGCCTCGACGACAAGGATATGTTCAACGCCTCCAAGCCGAAGGACGATGCCGCCAAGTTCTCAGACTACGTCACCAACCCGGTGCTGCCGGCGCTGATCCAGACCCTGTTTCCGGCGGCCGTCGCACCGACCAACTTTCCTCGCACCGATCTGGTCACGGTGTTCCTCAAGGGCATCAGCGGTGTGAACCAGCCGACGACGGTAGTTCCGGCCGAGATGCTGCGGCTCAACACCGCGATCGCGGTCACGGCCGCCGGTGCGCAGAACCCGCTGGGCGTCGCTGCCGGTGATAACGCAGGGTTCCCGAATGGCCGGCGCCCGGCCGACGACGTGGTGGACCTGTCACTGCGCGTGTCCATGGGCGCTCTGTGCGTGCTGACGGGCGCTACCGACACGCTGAAGGTGGGTTGCAAGCCGGCCGATGCGCCGGCTGGCGGACTGGCATTGACCGACGGCGTGCGCAAGACGGCGGCCAACTACGGTGCCACCTTCCCGTACCTGACGACCCCGCTGCCGGGCAACCTGAACCCGACCGCTGCCGCTGGCACGGTCTATCCGTGAGGTGGTTATGAAGAACCCAAACAGGTTTCTGGCCGTCAGTGCTGCTGCCCTTGGTTTGACCCTTGCAGGTTGCTCGGGAGACGACCGCGATGATTCGGTGGCGGCAACTCCGCCCGCCGTGGTGGTGCCAGCAAATCCGAGTGTCAGTGCGGCGGCGTTCGCCAACGCCGGATCGTTCGTCAGCTACATCATGGGCCTGAGTGCGAACGACGAAACGTCCGAGCCCTTGACCATCGACAGCACATTGGCCGTCCCACCGGAGGACAGCGCCGAGCCGAAGCCGCTCGTCTGAAAACGGGGCGCGCCGCCCGGCGCGCCCCAACCCCTTCTAGCGCTAGCCTCATGACATTCATCACAACGACAGACAAAACTGAGCTCTATTTCAAGGACTGGGGCAGCGGGCGCCCGGTGATCCTGCTGCACGGCTGGCCCTTGTCATCCGACAGCTGGGATGATCAGGCGGTGGCCATTGCCAATGCCGGCTTTCGTGCCATCGCCTACGACCGTCGGGGATTCGGTCGGTCCTCTCAACCGTGGAGCGGCTACGACTACGACACGCTGGCCGACGATCTGGCAGCGGTGATCGAGCAGACCGATGCGCACGACGCCACGCTCGTCGGCTTCTCGATGGGCGGCGGCGAAGTCGCTCGCTACCTGTCCCGGCACGCCGGCAGGCGCGTGGCGAAGGTCGCACTGGTGTCATCTGTCGTGCCATTCATGCTGAGGACCGCCGACAACCCCGAAGGCACGGCGCCAGCCGCCTTCGACGCGATGACGCGGGGCATGACTGCGGACCGTGCCCATTTCTTCGGCGAATTCTTCAAGGATTTTTTCGGCGTCGGGATGCTTTCGCATCCGGTGAGCGACGAACTGCTGCAGTGGGCCCGGAATGTCTCGATGCAGGCGGGCCTGAACGCCACGCTGGCCTGTGCCAAGTCGTTCGCAACCACCGACTTTCGACCGGACATGGCGGCCTTCAAGGTGCCCACGCTCATCATTCATGGCACCGCTGACAAGACGGTGCCGATCGGTGCGGCCGGGCGCGCGGCGGCCAAGGGCATCGCGGGCTCGATCCTGATCGAATACGAGGCTGCGCCCCATGGTTTGTTCGCCACGCACAAGGCACAGCTGACCAAAGACCTGCTGACCTTCCTTCGCGAGTAGCGCATCGGCGTTGCGAGCGAGGGCGTGGCTGCGCGGGGTTCTCGTTGGTGTGCCGTCAGAAAGGCATCAACGAGACGCTGGCGATGCGCTCCACGAGCCAGGCCGCGCCAATGGCCATCGCCGCGATTGAGCCACCGCGAATCACCCAGACTGAATAGTGAACGCCACGTCGCAAAGTGAACAGCAACGTGGTGACGACGGCGACGATGAGCAGCTGGCCCAGTTCGAGGCCGACGTTGAACTGAAGCAAAGCCCACGCGAACTGTGCGGCGGGCAATTTCAACTCGGCCAGGACGCCGGCGAAGCCGAAACCATGGATCAGGCCGAATGCGAAGGTCACTAAGGCCCGGCGTCCGCCGAAGACCTGACGCAGGTTGTCAAACGCGGTCAGGATGATGGTGACGGCGATCGCCGGCTCGATGAACGCTGGCGCAAGGGAGACCGTGCCCGTGGCCGCTAGCGCGAGCGTGATCGAGTGGGCGACGGTGAACGCGGTGACGATGCCGGCTACCGGCCACAGAGCCTGAGCCATTCGGTCAAGCGGCTGCCAGCCTTGGGGCGTGCGCTTCATGACCGAGACCAGCAGCAAACAGATCAGAAACAGCACGTGGTCGTATCCGGTCAGGATGTGACGCATGCCTTCGCGCAAGAACTGGAGTGGCGCAACGATGTCTGGCTCGGCGGGTGATCGTGCTGCGGATGCAGCGCCCGCACCGGTTGCCGGACCGGGTTCGACAGTACTCGCCATCGAATCTTTTGTTTCGGGCGCGCTTGCGAAAGGCGCTGGCGTTGGCGCAGTGCCACTGCTGACTCTGGGGGCGGGCTCGACCGGCGGTTCTCGGGTCGTGCTGGCCCTGGGCACCAACACGCGCAGCACTGAGGCAGCGCCTGCCCATTCGATGCGTGCGATGCCCCGATGTGTCGGATCGACCTCTGCCAGCATCGAGTAGCGCAGCTGTGGCGCGAGCGCGGGTCGGCAGTCTGGCTGCCATTGAAGGGCGGCGTAGACCCCGTCGATCCGGCGCTCCAAGGTCCGAGTGGCGGGCGGCAGAGCGCAGCCATCGAGTTCGATGTGCGACCGGACATAGGCCTCGATTGCCGGCCACGCGGTCCGAACCTCGCTCCAGATGAGCTTGCCGTCGCCGTTGGTGTCGAGATCCAGGGCTACATCCAGATCGCGCAACGCGACGTCCACCCGCAACACGACCGCGGCATCAGCGCCGCCATTCAAGTGCACGTAGGCGTCGCTGGACTTGTGCGCGTGTGCCTGGCTTGCGCCGAAGAAGCAGCACATCACGACCAATATTTTAGAGCAGTGCATCGAGGCGTTTGTCACGCAATCCCATCGACTGGATCAGTGCAGCCGCTTCGCGCAGCGCGGCGGCGTCACGGCTGGCCGCAGCGGCTCGGGCCAGCACGAGAAGGTCCAGGGGTTCACGCTGGTGTTTGACGTTCTCGCGCGCCAGGGCCAGAGCACGCCTCGGTGCCTTGTCGATCCAGAGCGCGAACATCGCAGCCTCGCGCGCATGCGCGGCAGCGGCTTCGGGACGCTGATTGGCCAGTGCAAGACGTTGCCGGAATTCGGCAACGTCGGCGCGGGCCTGCGGTGCATTGCTTTGCACCCCCGCGATCGCCAGGCGCAGCAGTACCGCGTCGGTCCGTCGCTGGCCGCGCAGCTGCGCCAGCGCATCGGCTGGTCGCTCGTTGTCGAGCAGGAAGTCGGCATAGGACAGAGCGGTGTAGGCGTCGCTCTGTGCAGCCAGGGCGTTCTTGTAGGCCGTTTCGGCCAGATCGGGACGCCCGGCCCGTGCCTCGCTTTCGGCCAGGGTGGTGAAGAGCCAGTTGCGCGTGGACTTTGTGACCTGTGCGCTGCCCAGCATGCCGGTCAATCGCGCGTGCGCACCGTCGAACTCACCCCGCAGGCTGTCGTTCTCGGCCTGACACGCGCGGGCGTAGAACCCTGCCGGCCCGGCGTCGATCTTGGCCAGATGGGCGCACGCTCGGTCGGAATCGCCGTAGCGGCCCTGAACCCGGCGCACCGTGGCCAGCGTCAGCCAGCCCTGGGCATTGCCGGGGCTGCGTTGTACGAGGCGCTCCAGGTTGACACCTGCCGTATCGAAGTCATGCACGAACTGCTGCAGCGTGGCCTGCAGGAGCAGCACACCGTCTGGCGCCGAGTTCGGACTCGGCCAGGCGGCCAACGCGGCGAAAGCCAGTCCGGCATAACGCGGGTCGCCCTGGGTGCGGGCTTCATCGAGATAGCGGCCGGCCAAGGTGACCGCCGCTTGCGCCGCCTTCGGGTTGGAAGCCAGTGTTCGCCGTAGTTGCCTCAGTTCGGCGCGGTCACCCGATACCGCCGGCAGCGTCTCGATGACCTCTTCGTCGCGGAGGGGGTTCACGACCGTCGCACTGGCGTGTTCAAGGGTTGCTAGCGCAAGCCAGGCCGCCAGTATCAGGTTGGCAGGGCCCCATCGTGCGCTCAATCAGATCCCCCCGCGATGCCGCGACCGATGCCCTGGGGCTTGGACGTTGCGCTGCGCGACAGGCGGCTGTGCACCGCTTTGCATGAGGGCGCCACCCGACGCTTGTCGGCCCAGTGGACAACGACACGGAACTCGTGGATAGGGATCTCCTTCAAGGGCTTTGCAGACGGTAGCCATCCGGCATTTCACGGTCCGTGCGCTTGCGCACACAGCAAACCTGCCCGAACGGGATTGGCCGCGAAGCCATCGAGCATAGTGGTCGTTCGGTGCCAGTCCATCGATTCTGTCTTTATGCTCTAATTGGATTCCAATTGGAATCCAAGGGGATTGAATGGCAAACGGCAGCGCGGTAGAAACTCGGCAGCGAGCGGGCGAGACCGAGAAGATGACGGTGAACATCGGCGTGGTCGACCTTGGCCATGTGGACCTGCTTGTGCAGGAGGGCTTCTATTCGAACCGGTCTGATCTCGTCAGGACGGCATTGCGCAACCAACTCGCTTTGCACGCCGACATGGTCAAACAGGCCCTGGCGCGCCGCACCCTGACTGTCGGACTGCAGCACTACAGCCGCGCTGATCTCGAGCGTGCGGTGGCGGCTGACCAGCGCCTGCAGGTGCAGGTTGTCGGGCTCGCTCGGATCGCCAACGATGTGACTCCTGACCTGGCACGTGCCGCGATCGCGTCTGTGACCGTTCTTGGCGCATTTCAGGCCAGTCCTGCTGTGCGCCGGGCCTTGGCCGACCGCATCCATTGATCCAGGTCCAATTCAGCAGAAAGAACAGTCCACATGAAAGCGCCATTCAGCATTCGAGCACCGTCTTTCGACGCCGATGCCATCCACGAAACAATCCGTAGTGCGCTGACGTCAGCGGGACTCGACACGACGACGGGCCCGATGCTGGGCGTAACCGAGATCATTCGGCGCTCGCTGTCAGCGGCCCAGGCGCCGACAAGGCAGGGTGCCGCGGCCGCGAACACGAGCGCAAGCATAAGTGTCAT
>JAYVOV010000090.1:0-2557 GCA_043757735.1 Burkholderiaceae bacterium | reverse complement strand
TGCTGTGGCTCGCGCTCTGGTGGGTCGAAAAACCCCTGGCGCGGCCCTACCTGCCCCTGGAACTGCTGCGCCTGCCGGTGATGCGGTATTCGGCGCTGGCGACCGGAGCATATGCCGCCGCCATGTTCTCGCTGGTCTTCTACCTGCCTGCCTATGTGCAGCTGGCCTTTGCCAGTTCGCCAGCGCAGTCGGGCATGCTGCTGGTGCCTTTGACCGGCGGCACTATCGTCGGCTCGACACTGGCCGGCAGGATCGTGCTGCGCAGCGGGCGCACACGCGAACTGCCATTGACCGGCCTGCTGCTGGCCGGGCTGAGCCTGGCGCTGCTGAGCGTGATGCCGCCCTCGCGGCCGCTCGTGCTCGTGCTGGGTTTCAGCACTGGTCTTGGATTCGGGATGGTGATGTCGATCACGCAGATCATCTCCCAGATCGCCGCCGGGCCGGCGCGCCTGGGCTCGGCAGCGGCGGTGATTTCGCTGTCTCGCAACATGGGTGCCGCAGTCGGTGCCGCCGCCTTCGGCGCGATCGCCTTCGGATTTCAAGGCTCGATCGGCGGTCTCATGCGCGGGCCGGCAGCGGCAACCGCCACGTCTGGCTACCACGCAGCATTCATGGTGGCTGCGGCCGTCTGCGGCCTCGGCGCATGGGCGGCCTACCGCCTGCCGCGCGATCGATTACCCAGTGACACTCACCGGGCGCGCAGCGGCGGCGATTCCTGACCTGACCGACTGTGCCGGCGCGCCCAGGATCTGCACCAGCGCGTTTTCAAGCTTGGCCACTGTGCGATCGACGTGATCGAGCTTGTCGAGTCCGAACAGGCCGACGCGGAAGGTCTTGAAGTCGGCCGGTTCGTCGCATTGCAGCGGGACGCCGGCAGCGGTCTGCAGCCCTTCGCCCAGAAATGCCTTGCCGGTGTGCAGCCCGTCGTGGGTTGTATAACTGACCACCACGCCGGGCGCCTGGAAGCCCTCGGCTGCCACGCTCGCCAGCCCATAGGTCTTCAGCAGCGCTCGAACCCGACGACCGAGTTCCCATTGTTGAGCACGCAGCTTTTCAAATCCACAAGCGCGGGTCTCGAGCATCATGTCGCGCGTGCGGGTCAGGGCGTCGGTTGGCATGGTGGCGTGATAGGCATGACCGCCGCCTTCATAGGTTTCCATGATCTGCAGCCACTTCTTGAGGTCGGCGGCAAAACTGGTGCTGGTCGTTGCGTCGATGGCCGCGCGCGCGCGTTCGCTGAGCATCACGAAGGCGCAGCAGGGCGAACCGCTCCAGCCCTTTTGTGGCGCACTCACCAGCACGTCGACCCCCGTGGTCTGCATATCGACCCAGATGGCGCCCGAGGCAATGCAGTCGAGCACGAACAGGCCGCCCACTTCGTGGACCGCGTCGGCGACGCCACGCAGGTAGTCGTCCGGCAGCAGCATGCCGGCCGCGGTCTCGACATGGGGCGCGAATACCAGCGACGGACGTTCGCTGCGGATCGTGGCAACAACTTCTGAAAGTGGCGCCGGCGCAAACGGCGACTCGGACGTCGGCCCGAGAGGACGCGCCTTGAGCACGGTCTGCTCGGCGGGAATGCGACCCCTCTCGAAGATCTGGGTCCAGCGGTAACTGAACCATCCGTTGCGGATCACCAGCACCTTTCGGTCGGTGGCGAACTGGCGCGCCACGGCTTCCATTCCGAAGGTGCCGCTGCCCGGAACGACGATCGCCGATCGCCCCCGATAGACCTCTTTGAGGATGCCGGAGATATCGCACATCACTCCTTGAAACTTGCGCGACATGTGATTGAGCGCATGGTCGGTGAAGACGACCGAATACTCCAGCAGACCATCTGGATCGATATCGGGCAAAAGTCCGGACATGGGGTTCCCCTTGTTTCGAAGGCGCGTTTGCGACCTGCGAGCTTATCACCGGGCGCTGAGCCCGGCTTATCCGCGCATCGGCCTGGCTGGCGCTCCGTACGATGGGGTGCGGCCTTGAACAGGGGCCCCGAGATACCGTGGACCTGTCTCCTCTGCTAAGACATCGGGAGATTCGCCCATCAATCGCCGGAAATTTCTCAAGAATGCTGGCGGCTGTCGTCGTTGAATCCAGCCTGCGGCACAGCACACCGAAAGGCAAGCGGCTGGCCGGGCTGCCGATCTGGCGCATGAAACCAGCCTGATTCGGATGGTTTCGCGCCGCTTCGTCATCGACACATGACCGTTGAACGCTGCCGGGCGAGCGCAGCGCCGCAATCCTTGAAATAATCGGGCGATGGATTGCATCGCATACATTCCCGGAATTGCCGACCTGGACGCCTTCGCCAGGATTGAACTCCGCCAGCGTTCTGGAGCAACCGCGTGAGCGCCGACCTAGGCTTCATGCGCCTCGCGCTCGATCAGGCGCGCAATGCCTATGCGCAGGGCGAGGTGCCGGTAGGGGCGGTCGTCGTTTTCGAGGGGAGGGTGATCGCCACCGGCTACAACCAGCCCATCGGCAGCCGCGACCCGACCGCCCATGCTGAAATCTGCGCAATACGGCAGGCCGCCGAACTGCTGGGTAACTATCG
>JAYVOV010000089.1:0-2559 GCA_043757735.1 Burkholderiaceae bacterium | reverse complement strand
AAGCCATGACAGACCTCTCGATGTACCGGCGCTTCGTCGATGCGGTCAAGGTGCCGGTGCTGGCCAACCTGACCGAGTTCGGCGACACCCCGCTGTTCACTGTCGATGAACTGCGGACGGTCGACATCGCGATGGTGCTCTATCCCCTGTCGGCGTTCCGTGCCATGAACAAGGCTGCCCAGACCGTCTACGAGACCCTGCGCCGCGACGGCACGCAGGCGGCGGTCGTTCCCATGATGCAGACGCGAAAGGAACTGTACGATTCCATCGGCTACTGGGACTTCGAGAACAAACTCGACGCTCTCTTCGCCGAACAGAAACGCAAAGGCTGAACCCGCAGCCGCCCGCCGGAGATGGCGATCATGGACCTCCAGGAAGCCTTCGAGTCCCGCCTCGCGCGGAAATCAGAAATCGCTCGGCTGGCGGGCGCATCGGTCTTGCTGGACGCCTGGCGCACAGAAGATCGGGCTGCTTTCGCAGCCCTGAATGCCGATGCCGAGACCATGCGCTGGTTCCCCTCGACCCTCGATCGCAGCCAGTCAGACGCCCTTGCCGATCGGATCGAATCCGGACTGGCGCAGCGCGGCTGGGGATTCTGGGCAGCACGCACAGGCGACGGCAGCTTCGTCGGATTCGTCGGCCTGAACATTCCCAGTTTCGCCGCACCTTTCATGCCGACGGTCGAGATCGGCTGGCGGCTGGCCCGCGCGCACTGGGGGAAAGGTTATGCCACGCAGGCGGCGCGACTGGCGCTGGACTATGCATTTGGCGCGCTCGCGCTCGATGAAGTGGTGGCCTTCACCGCCACCGGAAATCTGCGTTCGCGACGCGTCATGGAACGGCTGGGGCTGCAGCATGACCCGGCTGACAATTTCAATCACCCTTCGCTGGCCGCGATGCACCCGCTGCGTGCCCATGTTCTGTACCGCATCGGCCGCGCCAGCCACCTCGATTCATCAACCGCATGCCCCTACAGGAAGGATGCCCCATGAGCCAAGAATCCGCGCCCGCCACCGGTCCCAAGCCAAAAAAATCCGTGGCGTTGTCCGGCGTGACCGCCGGCAATACCGCGCTGTGCACCGTCGGCCGCTCCGGCAACGATCTTCACTACCGCGGATATGACATCCTCGACATCGCCGACGCGGCGCAGTTCGAGGAAATCGCCTACCTGCTGGTTCATGGCAAGCTGCCCAACCGGGCCGAACTCGCCGCTTACAAGACCAGCCTGCGCGCGATGCGCGGCATCCCTGCCAACGTCAAGACCGTGCTCGAGGCCCTGCCGGCCAGCGCACACCCCATGGACGTCATGCGCACCGCAGTCTCGGCCCTGGGCTGCCAGCTGCCGGAAAAAGACGACCACAACGCGCCGGGCGCCCGCGACATCGCCGATCGCCTGATGGCCTCATTGGGCTCGATGCTGCTCTACTGGTATCACTACAGCACCAATGGCAAGCGCATCGATGTCGAGACCGACGACGACTCGATCGGCGGCCATTTCCTGCACCTGCTGCATGGCCGCAAGGCGTCAGACCACTGGGAACGGGGGATGCACACCTCGCTGATCCTGTACGCCGAGCACGAGTTCAACGCATCGACCTTCGCCTGTCGCGTCATCGCCGGCACGGGCTCCGACATGCACTCGTCGATCACTGGCGGCATCGGCGCACTGCGCGGGCCCAAGCACGGCGGCGCCAACGAGGTCGCCTTCGAAGTCCAGAAGCGCTATGACTCGCCAGACGAAGCCGAAGCCGACATCCGCCGGCGCGTCGAAAACAAGGAAGTGGTGATCGGATTCGGGCATCCCGTCTACACAATTTCCGATCCGCGCAACAAGGTCATCAAGGAGGTCGCGCGCAACCTGTCCAAGGCGGCGGGGAGCACCAGAATGTTCGACATCGCCGACCGCCTGGAGACAGTGATGTGGGAGGCCAAGAAGATGTTCCCCAACCTCGACTGGTTCAGCGCCATCAGCTACCACATGATGGGCGTGCCCACTGCCATGTTCACGCCGCTGTTCGTCATCGCGCGCACGGCGGGCTGGGCTGCGCATATCATCGAACAGCGCATCGACAACAAGATCATCCGGCCCAGCGGCAACTATGTGGGTCCGGAGAACCAGAAGTTCGTGCCCCTCGCCGATCGGCCCTGAGCGTTGCCACCGCCTTGAAGGTTGCCAGCATGTCACCAGCGTCGAGCGTCCCATGGCCCAGCAGATCAGCTGCCTGCCTGCCTCTTGCGGCGCTGCTGCTGCTGGCGGCATGCGCTGCCGCACCCGAGGCACCGGTCGTGCTTGATCGGCCACCGCCACGCGACGTGACGGCGACGGCGACGGCGCCCATGATCGCGCCGGCGCCAGCCGCACCCGGGTCTGCCGCACCCGGGCCTGCCGCACCCGGGCCTGCCGCACCCGTGCTCGCACCGATCGCAGCACCGCCGCGGATCGAGGCGCAGCAGATCGCGGCGGCACGCGCCGAAACGCCCGCCGCGCCGCCGATCACCAGCAGCTTGTCGCTCGAGCCCGGCCTGTACCGATGCGAGCTGGATCGCCGGGTCACGGTG
>JAYVOV010000088.1:0-9446 GCA_043757735.1 Burkholderiaceae bacterium | reverse complement strand
CGAGCCGGGCGAAGCTGTACCTGGCGGCATCGCCACTGAAATTGGCTCGGTCATTTCCCGCGCCGCCGATGATCAGATCGTTGTCCGCGCCGCCATTGAGGATGTCGTCACCGGCGCCGCCATCGAGGGTGTCGCGGCCGGCCAGGCCCTGCAGGGAATCGGCCCCGCCGCCGCCGCTCAGCCGATTGGCCGCCGCGGTGCCGATCAGGACGTCGTCGGCGGCCGTGCCGATCGCGTTTTCGATCGAGCTGCCCGGGGTGACGACGAGGTTATTGATCGCGAGGGCGTCGGTCCGTGTGCCGGCGCTGCTGAGTTTGCCCTCGGTGAGGTCCATGATCACCCCGAGCGTGAGCGCGCTGAAATTCAGGGTGTCATTGCCCGAGGTGTCGTCGATGCTGCGGATGATGTTGCCGTCGATGTCTTTGAAGCTGTAGACGGTGTCGCCGGCATTGATGACCTTGCCGCCGTAAAAGTAGCGCAGCGCCAGCAGGTCGTAGGGGCCCCAATCGACGCGCTGTTGCCCCTGCGGCGCAAAAATGTAGGACATCAGGGTGTTTGCTACGACGTCGTCGGCCTTGCCGAGGAAATTGCCGGGGGCGGGATTGGGCGGCTCGCCCGCGTTGTAGTTGCCCGGGTGCTTCAGGCCCAGCGAGTGGCCCAGTTCATGGACGATCAGGAACCAGTTGAACGAGCCCGGTGACAGATCGCCCGATGCGACATTGGTGTTGGACAGGAACATGTCGCCGGCTTTCTCGCCCAAAGTGGTATCGGGCAGAAACGCATAACCCGCCGACACGCCTTGTTCATTTGCCGCGATCCGGATCTCACCTCCCAGCCCGGCATCGCCGACCTCCTGGAAGGTGATGCCGACCGCCTGGCTGGTCATCGACAGAACCTTCCGGATCGCGTCCTTCCAGGCGTCGTTGCCCGCGAGCGATGCCCAGCCCGCGCGGTCTTGCGCATCGAGATAGTCGGCGGGCTGGGTCGGAAAGCTGTAGGTGACCGTGACGGCCGAGCCCAGCGGCTGGGCGCGGTTCCAGCGTTGATCGTTGGCTTCGAGCAGCACGTCGATTTTTGGATCACCGGAAATCGACAGAGCGATGACCGTCTGTTCCTGGTTGGAGACTGTTTCGCCGCCGGCATTTTGGCCTTGCGATCCGGTGCCCGCACACCAAGCGCATCCGCAGGGCAGGGGGGAGAGTGAATCGCCGAGGTAGCTTCCAATGGAACCAGTGGTCATGTCTTGAGTTTCCGGTTGGGTTGAGGAGGACTTTCCAGAATCATCCCTCAGGTCCATCGGGTGTGTCATGTCGTTTCAACGGATTTGGCGAATCTGAATTCCGAGCGGTGGCTCTGGCCGGCCAGGCGATCAGGCCGATCCCCGCGACGGCCAGTCCGAAGGCAAACAGATGTGCCGCGCCAAGCCGCTCGCCCAGCCACGCCACGCCCACCACGCACGCAGCCAGCGGCATCGCGATCGTGAACACGCCACTTTGATTGGCCGGTACGTATTTGAGGCCGGAGAGCCACAGCCAGGTCGAAAACAGGCTGGCCGCCAGCGAATAAAACGCCAGCAGCAGCCAGTCGCTGGCGGACACCTGGGCAAAATCAAACTGCCTCGCCTGCCATAAGCCTAGCGGCGTCATCAGCAGCAGCCCGATGAAATTGATCAGCGCGGAAATGCGCAGTGGCGAAAGACTGGCAGTGAGCCGTTTGCCGAGAATCACGTAGACCGATTCGCAGCACACGCAAGCGAACACCAGCAGGTTGCCCGCGACCGATCCGCTGCCTGTCGACGGGCTGCGCACCAGGGTCAGCACCACCACCCCGGTCACCGCCAGCGCGACGGCCAGCCAGACCCGGCCGCTCAAACGCTCGCGCAAAAAAAACCAGCTGAACACCGCAACCACGGCCGGCAGTGTCGAGAGAATCACGCCCGCTGCACTGGCGGTGGTGAGCGACACGCCGATCAGCATGAAGATCGAAAACAGGAAGTTGCCGAAGAACGATTGCAGGAACAGGCTCTTGATCTGGGGGCGCAGATTGGAGAGCGGCAGCGTCCAGGGCAGCATGACCACCGCCGCCAGGGCAAAGCGCAGCCAGGCCAGCAGAAATACCGGAAAGGTGGCGGTGAGCGGTTTGCTCAGCGCCACGTAGGTGCCGACCAGCGACATGCCGGCGAACAGCAGCAGGTAGCCGGTCAATGAAGCGCTCAAATCAGGGCTGCCAGCGCTCGACAAAGGGCGTCGAGCGGTCAGTAGAGGGCGTCTGTGTCTCAATCGCAAAGTTCTTTCGTGTTTTCCCGTATTTCCCTTTGCCAGGGTAAACGATAGTCTGCACTGGTGAACGATATCGCCCGCCCCCCAGACGAACTCCGCTTTGCCGATTTCTCGGCCACCAGCACGCCGCAGCGCCAGGCCCAGGTGGCCACCCGCCTGCGCGAGTTTTTGCCCGCGCATTGTGTGCTGTTTCGCGAAGAAGATACCCGCCCCTACGAGTGCGACGCGCTGTCGGCGTTTCGCCAACTGCCGATGGTGGTCGCTCTGCCCGAGACCGAAGCCCAGGTGGCTCAGGTGCTGCGCGCCTGTTTTCTGCTGCAGGTGCCGGTGGTGGCGCGGGGCGCCGGCACCAGCCTGTCGGGTGGCGCGATGCCGCACGCCTCGGGCGTCGTGCTGGGGCTGGCCAAACTCAATCGCATTCTGGCCCTCGACCCGCTGGCCCGCACGGCGCGGGTTCAACCCGGTGTGCGCAATCTGGCTATCTCGGAGGCTGCGGCGCCGCATGGCCTCTACTACGCGCCAGATCCGTCGTCGCAGATTGCCTGCACGATCGGCGGCAACGTCGCCGAAAACTCGGGCGGCGTGCATTGCCTGAAATATGGGCTCACCGTCCACAACGTGCTGCGTGTACGGGGCTACACCATCGACGGCGAGGCGATCGAGTTCGGCTCCGAGGCCCTGGATGCCCCGGGCCTGGATCTGCTGGCCCTGCTGATCGGCTCAGAAGGCATGCTCGCGGTCGCCACCGAAGTCACGGTCAAACTGGTTCCCAAGCCACAGGTGGCGCGCGTGGTGATGGCCTCGTTCGACGATGTCATCAAGGCCGGCGACGCAGTGGCAAGCATCATCGCGGCCGGCATCATTCCGGCCGGGCTGGAGATGATGGATCAGAAGATCACCCGTGCGGTCGAACCCTTCGTGAAGGCGGGCTATGATCTCGACGCGCATGCCATCCTGCTGGCCGAGTCCGACGGCACGCCGGAGGAGGTCGAGGAAGAGATTGCACGGATCGATGAAGTTCTGCGCGGCTCGGGTGCCACCGCCATTCGCGTGTCGCAGTCTGAAGCCGAGCGTCTGCGGTTCTGGTCGGGCCGCAAGAACGCGTTCCCGGCAGCCGGGCGAATCTCACCCGACTACTATTGCATGGACGGGACCATCCCGCGCAAGAACCTGGGCCGCATGCTTACCGCCATTGTCGAGATGGAGCGCAAATACGACCTGGGCTGCATGAACGTCTTCCATGCGGGCGACGGCAATCTGCATCCGCTTATCCTGTTCGATGCCAACGACAAATCGCAGTGGCAGCGGGCCGAGCTCTTTGGTGCCGAAATCCTCGAGTTGTGCGTCGAACTGGGCGGCACGGTCACCGGCGAACATGGCGTGGGCGTCGAAAAGATCAACTCGATGTGCGTGCAGTTTTCTCCCGAAGAACGGGCTGCGTTCTTTGCGGTCAAGCGCGCCTTCGACGAACCCGGCCTGCTCAATCCGGGCAAAGGCATACCCACCACATCTCGCTGCGCCGAATACGGCAAGATGCACGTCCACGGCGGGCGTTTGCCGTTCGCCGATCTGCCGCGGTTCTGATCTGCCATGTTCCTGAGACCGCGCCTGCGTTGCGATGAATGATGCCCCGATGTCCGAAGAAGCCCCCCGCGTCCTGCGAGACTGGCGCGACCGAATCCGTGCCGCCGACGCGTCCGGCACCGCGCTCGAACTGCGCGGTGGCGGCAGCAAGGCGTTCTACGGCCAGCCGCCTGCTGGCGAGCTGTTCGATACCCGGGGCTACCAGGGAATCGTGGCCTTCGAGCCCACCGAGCTGGTCGTCACCGCCCGCTGCGGCACATCCCTGGCCGAACTCGAATCGGTGGTGGCGCAGGCCGGCCAGATGCTGCCCTTCGAACCACCCGCCTTCGGCGCACAGGCGACGCTGGGCGGGGCCATGGCAACCGGCCTTTCCGGGCCGCGCCGGGCCAGCGTGGGCGCGATGCGCGACTTCGTCCTGGGCGCCTGCCTGCTCGATGCCCGCGGCCAGTGGCTGCGCTTCGGCGGCCAGGTCATGAAAAACGTCGCCGGTTACGACGTCTCGCGTCTGCTGTGCGGATCGATGGGCCTGCTCGGCGTGATCACCGAGGTGTCGCTCAAGGTGCTGCCACGGCCGGCGCGCGAAGCGACCCTGATTATCCATGCCGACCAGAAACAGGCACTTGCCTGGCTGAATCAATGGGCGGGCCGGCCGCTGCCGATCTCGGCCAGCGTCTGGGCGTCCGGGCGCCTCAGCCTTCGCCTGTCGGGCGCCGCGGCCGCCGTGCGCGCCGCTCTCGAGTCCTTTGACAAGCAGTATGGCGCCAGAGAAATCGACCCTGTTCAAGCCGAAGCCTTCTGGGCCGACCTGCGCGAGCATCGCCTCCCCGCTTTCGCCGGTGCCGCACCGCTGTGGCGCCTGTCGGTGCCGTCGGTCGCACCAATTCTGGAACTGGGTGAAGACCCGGTCGTCGAATGGGGGGGCGCACTGCGCTGGTATCGTGGCGACCTGCCGGCCGCGCTGGTGCGCGCAACAGCGGTGGCAGTCGGCGGCACGGCCTGCCTTTTTCGCGGTAGCGACAAATCCGCCGGCGCGTTCCAGCCGCTGCCCGATGCGCTCGCGCGCCTGCATGCCCGCCTGAAACGCGAATTCGACCCCAACCGGATCTTCAATCCCGGTCGCCTGTACGGAGATCTCTGAGTCGATGGAAACCCACCTGGCCGACTGGCTCAAGGCCACTCCCGATGGCATCGAGGCCGAGGCCATCCTGCGCAGCTGCGTGCATTGCGGATTTTGCACCGCCACCTGCCCGACCTACCAGCTGCTGGGCGACGAGCTCGATGGGCCGCGCGGCCGCATCTACCTGATCAAGCAGGTGCTCGAGGGCAAACCGGCCACTGCTGCAACCCAGGGGCATCTCGATCGCTGCCTGACCTGCCGCAACTGCGAAAGCACCTGTCCGTCGGGCGTGCGTTATGGCCATCTGGTCGACATCGGACGCAAGCTGGTCGACGCCCAAGCCCTGCGGCCGCTCGCTCAGCGCCTCGTGCGCGGCGCCTTGCGTGAAGGCATGACGCGGCGCTGGCTTTTCGACCCCGCGATGCGGATCGGCCAGGCGGTGCGCCCCTTGCTGCCATCATTTCTGCGCGACAAGGTTCCCGAACGTCGCGCGCCCGGACCGCTGCCGACCCGAAGCCACGCGCGCAAGGTACTGATGCTCGACGGCTGTGTTCAGCCGGCCATGATGCCGCGCATCGACGCGGCCACCAGCCGGGTGCTCGACGCCATCGGCGTCCAGGCGATGACAGCGTCGCGCTCCGGCTGCTGCGGCGCTGTCCGCCATCATTTAAGCGATCACGACGGGGCCCTGGGCGATGCCCGCCGCAATCTGGACGCCTGGTGGCCGCTGCTCGAGGCCGGTACGGTCGAAGCGCTGCTGATCAACGCCTCGGGCTGCGGCGCGA
This sequence comes from Burkholderiaceae bacterium, assembly GCA_043757735.1. Lineage (GTDB taxonomy): Bacteria > Pseudomonadota > Gammaproteobacteria > Burkholderiales > Burkholderiaceae_E > Quisquiliibacterium. The sequence continues at coordinate 3,681 of JAYVOV010000088.1, read as the reverse complement.
TGATCAAGGACTACGCCCACCTGCTGCGCCATGATCCCGTCTATGGTCCGCGGGCCGAGCGGCTGGTGGCCGTCACCTTCGATCTGGCGCAATGGTTGCCGGCCGAGTTCGAAACGGCCAGCAGGCGCGCCGGCGGTCTCGTGCGCCAGCTGCCGGCAGCGACGGTGGTGTTTCATCCGCCGTGCACGCTGCAGCATGGCCAGCAGGTTCGTGGCGAAGTCGAGCGCCTGCTGAGTTCTCTCGGCGTCGCGGTGCAGCCGGTGACCGACGCGCACCTGTGCTGTGGTTCGGCAGGCACCTATTCGGTGCTCCAGCCCCGTTTGTCTCATCAACTGCGCGACAATAAGATCGCGCATCTCGAAGCCGGCCGACCACAGATGGTGCTGTCTGCCAATGTCGGCTGCATCGGCCACCTGCAAAATGGCACACTGACACCGGTGCGGCACTGGATCGAGTGGCTGGACGAGGCGATCACCTGATTCCTGGAGTACCCCGCCAGATGCCCAAAGTCGGCAAGTTGCTGCTCACGCTGGCCCTGCTCGCCGGGTTCGGTGGCGCGCTGTACTTTGCGCTGCAGGGCCAAAAAAGCGAAGTGGCGCAAAAAGCGCATACCGAGGCCATCGCCAGCGCGGTTGAGCTCTCCGGCATCATTGCACTCGATGTCGAGCCCTATTTCCAGGATGAGCGGGTCCGCAGAATTCTAGCCGAGCAGCGTCTTCCGGTTAAGTTCACGCGGATCGGCAGCCGCGAGATGGCCGGCAAGGTCGCGGCTGGCGCCATGCCGGATTTTTTCTTTCCGTCCGGTGTCGTCGCCGCCAACCAGATCGTCGATGCCGCGCGCAAGGCGAACATCGGGGTGACTCAGTCGTCGCCGTTTCACACCCCCATGGTGATTGCCAGCTGGGCCCCGATTGCACGCATTCTGGTGGCCAACGGGTTGGCCAGGCCGCTGGGCGAGCGCCTGTACGGGGTAGACATGGTCAAGCTGACCAAACTCATGCTCGAGCGTAAGCGCTGGAAAGATCTGCAGGGCGCCGCCGAGTACAACGTCTCGCGCAGCGTGCTGGTTTCCACTACTGATGTCCGGCGCAGCAATTCGGCCGCGTTGTACCTGGCGCTGACCAGTTACGCGGCCAACGGCGATGTGCTCACCGACCGCGCCGCCGCGCGCGCAATGGCCGCCCGCCTGGCCGAACTGTTCAAGCGCCAGGGTTACCAGGAGAACTACGTCAACGGCAATTTCGATGACTACGTTTCGATCGGCATCGGCAAGACGCCAATGGCCTTCATCTACGAGAATCAACTGGTGAGCCATGCGCTGGCCAAGAAAGGCGTAGGCGCCGACATGGTCTTGCTGTACCCGCAGCCAACCATCGTGAACAAGGTGGTTTTCCTGGCGGCCAGCGAACGGGCTCGCGCCCTGGCGGATCTGCTCACGCGCAATGCGGAACTGCAGCGCATCGCGGTCGAGTACGGGTTTCGGATCGCCGACACAGCGGTTTTCATGCAGACGGTCAAGCCCACCGGGCTGGCGGTCGAAGAGCGAATCAGTCAGGTCATCGATCCGCCATCGTTCGAACTGATGGCTGAGATGATCGACGTGGTCACCCAGGAGATGGCGCAATGAACCGACTGTCGGCAAGGCTCGCGAGTGCGGTCGGTTGCCTGCTCGCGGTCATCGCCCTGGCTGCCTGCAACCGCGACGACGCTGCGACGAAGGGCATCCAGCCGCCGCCACCTGCGGCCAGCCCGGCCGTCATCGAGGCGCCGGTCTTCAAGGTGCTGGCCACCAGCGATCTTCGCGATGCTCAGCCCCTTGAAAGCATGGTCGAGAAAGCCACCGGCGTGAAGCTGCGCTTCAGCTTCGGCGGCACGATGGAAAGCACCGAGGCGGTGCTGACCGCCACGACCGATGCGCACGCTGCCTGGTTCGCCAACGCCAAGTACCTGCTGAGCGACCCGCAGGGGCAGTCGCGCGTCAAGCTGCAGGATAAAATCATGCTCTCGCCGATCACCGTCGGGGTGAGCGAGTCGGTCGCGAAAAAACTTGGCTGGAATGATCCGGCGCAGGCGGCCAAGGTCACCTGGAAAACCATCACGCAGGCCAGTGCGCAGGGCAAGCTCTCCTATGCGCTGGCCAACCCGGCCACCTCCAACCAGGGCTTCATGGCCTTGATGGGTGTCGTCGCGTCCGCCAGCAGCAAGGCCGATGCGCTGACCGCGGCCGATGTCGATCGGCGTGCCATTGCCGACTTCATCAAGGGCTACAAGCTGCCCGGCGACAACTCCACCTACCTCGCTGAAAAATTCATCGAGCAGCAGGGCAGCCAGGTCAACACCTTCATCAACTACGAGAGCTGGCTGCTGACCCTGAACAATGGCGGCAGGCTGCGCGAACGCCTTGTGCTGATCTATCCGCATGAAGGCGTCGCCACCGCCGACTACCCGTTCATGCTGCTCGACGACACGCGCCGCGCCGACTATCAGAAGGTGGTCGCCTACCTGAAGGGCGCGCAGGCGCAGACCTGGCTGGCTCGTCAGACCTTGCGCCGCCCGATCAATCCGGAAGTGGCGGCCAGCTTGGCCGATATGTTCCCGAAAGAAGGCATGCGGATCGAGCTGCCGTTTTCGCCCGACCGGCAACTGGCCGATGGCCTGATCGATGCGTATCTGAACGAGTTCCGCCGGCCCATCGCGTCGACCTTCGTGCTCGACACCAGCGGCAGCATGGAGGGCGGCGGACGGCGCAGGCAGCTGGTGCAGGCCCTGCACTACATCGCGGGCGCGGACAACACGCTCACCGGCCGCCTGGCCAAACTCACCAATCGCGAACGCGTCTGGCTGCTGCCGTTCAGCGATGCGCCGGGTCAGCTCACTTTCTTCCAGGTGCCGGCCGGTGATCCGGCTGCGCGCGGCGTGCAGGTTCAGGAAGACTCCGAGGCCAAGCAGAAAGTGCTCGCCGATGTGCGCGCCTACGCCGATGGCCTGCGCATGACCGGCAGCACGGCGCTCTACGACAGCGTGCTGCTGGCCCTGGAACACATGCTGGCACAAAAGAAAAAGTCGCCCGGCTACCAGTATTCAGTGGTCGCGTTCACCGATGGCGAGAACAACAAGGGGCGCGGGCTGGCGGAGTTCAAGCAGGCCTACGCGCAGCTGCCCGAGGACGTGCGCGGCATCCCGGTGTTCATGGTGCTGTTCGGCGAGGCCAAGGAAGCCGACCTCAAGGAGCTGGTCGGCATTACCGGCGGGCGTGTGTTCGATGCGCGCAAGACGCCGCTCTATGCGGTGTTCAAAGACATCCGCGCCTACCAGTGATGGGCATGCTCGACAAATTCCTGCGTCTGCTCGCGAGTCCGTCCAACTGGTGCGGACTGGCTTTGGCCAGTGCTGTGCTCGTGCTCGAGGGCTTCGGGCTGATCGGCTGGGTGGGGCTGCCGCTTGCGCTGGTTGGATACGGCGTCGGATTCGCTGCCGCCGGGCTGCTGTTCGGATTCCCGGCGCTGTCGGCGCCGGTCTGGGAGTCGCTCGCGTTCACCGATGAAGGCGACGCGCGCGAGTCGATGGGTCGGGCGCTGTCGGCGGTGCGCCGCCTGGTCGAGAGCAACCCCGGCAAGCGGCTGCCGGGCCCGCTGCAGGCGCAGGTGCTGGCGCTGTGCAGTGCGCTGGACGGCCTGCTTG
>JAYVOV010000087.1:0-2567 GCA_043757735.1 Burkholderiaceae bacterium | reverse complement strand
GACATGGCCGACGAGCCGCTGCGCATCGTCCAGCACACCGCGCAGGCGCTCGGGCTGCCCCTGCTGTCGCTCGAGGTGGAACTGGGGCCGAGCCAGATCGAAGCCGTGTTCGAGGTGACCGATGCGCTCACGGCTGCCGACAACATGGTGCTGTTTCGCAATGGTGTGCGTCAGGCGCTGCAGCGGGCCGGCTACCACGCGACTTTCATGTGCCGCCCGCCGTTCCCGAACATCATGTCGAGCGGCTGGCACCTGCATCAGTCGCTGGTCGATCTGCGCAGCGGGCAAAACCTGTTCGAGCGCGAGTCGCCGGCGCCCAGCGACTGCCGGTGTCGCTCGATGACGCGCTCGATGCCTTGCAGGCCGACGCGGTGATGCGCGAGGGTTTCGGGGCGATGTTTATCGACTACTTCGATCGCTGCAAGCGCGCCGAAGCGGCTCGCTGGAACGCGGCCGAGGACAAACGCGACTTCGACAGCCGCGAATACTTCAGCCGGATCTGAGGGCTGCGCTCAGGCGCGCTTCACGCGCGGATCGGCACGGTCGCGCTTCACGCGCGGATCGGCACGATCGCAGTGCCCTCGATGACGGTCGTGCCGTCCTGCTTGCGCACCCATACCTCGAAGCGGCCCGGCGCCTGCGGATCTTCGTGGCCGCCAGCCTCGACTGTGTCGTCGACGAACACGGGTCGGGAGAATCGGATGTCGATCGCGGTGCGCGCCGCCCGGTTGCTGCCAAAGCTCAGTGCGATCGCTTGAATGATGAGGTTCAGCGACAGCGTGCCATGCGCGATCACCCGGCCAATGGCGGTGCCGGCAGCGAAGAGGGGGTCGACGTGGATCGGATTGAAATCGTCGGTGATTGCCGCGTACGCGAGGATGGCGGCCTGGTCGACCGTCAGGCTGACCGGATGCAGCGTTGCGGGCCTGTTGTAGGTGTTCGGCATGGTCATGCAGCCCAGATCATGGTCATGCAGCCCAGATCATGGTCATCTGGCCGGCAAACACCGGGCGCTGCTCAGCGGTCAAGCCGCGCACGGCCAGTTCCAGGATCCGCCGTTCGCGCTTGATCGTCTTGCCGACGCATTCGAACTCTGTGATCACCGGCTCGGTGGCTGCGATGCCGCCCAGAAGCTGCAGCTGCTGGCGCTGCTGCATGTTGCCCGGCGGTCGCGGCGCCAGGGTGCGCATGTAGGCGCGCATCATCAGGACCACCGCCATGCCCGGGGGCAGGGCGCCGGGTTCGCAGTGATCCCAGGGGTAGAGGCGGCGCCACTGCTCCAGAACCGCGGGCTCGAGACGCTCCGGCGTGCTGCGCATCACCATGCCGGGCATGAAACGATCGAAGGTGAGCACGTCTTGATCCCTGAAAAGCCATTCTCGGTAGGAAATAGTATTCTCTATGGAAAACAAGTCAACACAAGCCATTGCGCCGCACGAGTGGCCGACGCAATCTCGAGGAGATGAGCCCATGACCACCCCTGCCCGACGTATTCCCGTCAATACGGTCGACCGTGTCGCCTTTCGCGACATGTGCGCACAGTTTGCCCGGCGCGAGGTGGGGCCGCGCTGGCAGGAGGCTGATCGGACCAGATCGTTCCCGCGCGACTTTTATGTCGCGGCTGCCCGCGCCGGGCTGATCGGCATCACCGCCGATGAAGCGCTGGGCGGCGCCGGCCTGGGCTGTTACGAAGAGGCGATCGCGATGGAAGAGATGTCGCGCATCAACCCCAACCTGGCGGTCGCGGTGCTGGTGCAAAACGTGGCCGGATCCATCCTCTACGAATACGGCACCGAGGAGCAGCGCGATATCGCACGGCGGGTGATCGCCGGCGAGTGCATGGTGGCCATCACCGTGACGGAGCCCGAATCCGGCAACGATGTCGCGAGCCTGAAAACTGAAGCCGTGCGCGACGGCGACCATTGGGTGCTCAATGGTCTGAAGTCTTTCATCACCCTGGGGGGCGACGCCGACATCCTGGTTACCCTGGCCCGGGTCGACCGCGATGCCGGCCGCCATGGCATGGCGTTTTTTGCAGTCGACCGCAACAGCGCCGGCGTCACAACCCAGCAGATCGAAACCTACGTCAATCGGCCGGCGCCGACCTATCGCGTGACCTTCGACAATGTCCGTGTGCCGGAATCCCGGCGGGTCGATGCGGGGTTTCGCGAAATCATGGCGGGGTTCAATCGCGAGCGGGTGATGGTCGCGGCGCGCTGGCTGGGCCATATGCAGCATGCGCTTGGTTGGGCGCGAGAATATGCGGCGATCAGGCAGCAGTTCGGCCGCCCGATCGGCGCCAATCAGTCGATCGCGTTTCAACTGGCCCAGTCGCACGTCGACGTCGAAGCCACCCGGCACCTCACCTACCATGCGGCCGCACGCTGGGACAGCGGCGTGCCGATCCAAGACCTGATTCTCGACGTATCGTCGGCCAAGCTCTTTGCCACTCAGGCGGTGGTGCGGGTGACCCAGATCGCGCTGCATGTGGGCGGCGGCTGGGGCCTCACCGAAGAACTGCCCGCCATGCGCCTGGCTCTCGACGCGCTGGTGGCGCCGGTGACGGT
>JAYVOV010000086.1:0-2568 GCA_043757735.1 Burkholderiaceae bacterium | reverse complement strand
CCCGCGCCACCTCGAACTGCGTGGTGCGCAGCGGCTCGCCGTCGTCGATCAGGCAGGCTTTGGCGGTGGTGCCACCCATATCGAAACAGAAGATGTCTTGCGCGCCGGCGGCCGCGCCGATCAGCGTGGTCGCCTGGACCCCGCCCGCCGGACCCGACTGCACCAGGCGAATAGGGTGGCGGATGGCGGTGCTCTCGTGCACGGTGCCGCCATCTGACAGCATGAGGTACAGGTCGCGGCGAATACCAGCGGCATGCAGGTCGCGGGTGATGGCCGCCAGGTACTTCTCGAACAGCGGCAGCACGTAAGCGTTGGCCAAGGTGGTCGACATGCGCTCGTATTCGCCGATCTCAGGCACCACGTCGCTGGAAATGCACACCACCACACCGGGCAGTGCTTCACGCAGCAGGTCGCGCACGCGGCGTTCGTGGGTGTCATTCAGGTACGAATGCAGCAGGCACACCGCCACCGCCTGCACGCCCTGTTCACGCAGCGCTTGAGCGGCCGCTTGCACGCTCGCTTCATCGAGCGCGAGCAGCACCGCGCCATCGGGCCCGATCCGCTCGGTCACCTCGAAGCGGCGCTCGCGCGGGGCCAGCGGGGGTGGCAGTTCGAGTGCGAGATCGTAGGTGTCGTAGCGCCACTCGAGGCCGATCTCGACCACATCGCGAAAGCCGCGCGTGGTCACCAGCGCGGTCTTCACACCACGCCGCTCGATCAGGGCGTTGGCAACCAGCGTGGTGCCGTGGATGACATGCGCGACATCGGCGGGATCGATGCGGTGGGCGTGCAGCAGGCGCCCCACGCCTTCGATCACCGCGCGTGAGGGGTCCTGCGGTGTGGTGAGGACTTTCTCGTTGAACAGGTCTCCGGTGTCGCGATCGACCATCACGAAGTCGGTGAACGTGCCGCCGATGTCCACGCCAATGCGATAGCGCGACATGGCTCAGTCCTTCGCGGGTGCGCCGAAGCCGCCGCCGCCCGGGGTGTCGAAGAGCACCTGATCGCCAGGCTGCAAGGCGTAGCGGCCTTTCGGCGCGATCAGTGCGCCATTCAGGAGATCGCGTCCGCCTGCGCCCGCGCCACCGCCCAGCAGGCCGCGCGGCGGAAATTTCACCCGCTCATGTCGAATCGTCATCGACACCGGCTCGCTGCCGGTGACTTTGAAGCCGATGCGCTGACCCGGGCCGCCGCGAAACCGCCCCGCGCCGCCGGAGTGTTCGAGCAGCGACTTCTCGGTGATCAGCAGCGGCACGGAGCTCTCGAAGCGCTCTACCGACACGGTCGCCACGTTCGACGGAAACGACAGGCAGGCTGGGCCGTCGCGACCTTCGCGGGCGCCATGGCCGCCATTCATGAAGAACATCTTGATGAAGCGCCGGCCGTCGCCATGCTGGCCCTGAAAGTACACGTTCCAGAGCGGCGATCCGCAGTCGGCGATCACTCGGTCGGGCAAGACCGGGGCCAGTGCGCCGAAGATGGCCGGCGGCACATAGTGGCCCGACAGATGACGCGCCCAGACCGGCGCCGGGCGCCGCGGGTTGAGCAGCGAACCCTCGGGCGCGCGCACGCGGATCGGCCGGAAAGTGCCATCGTTGTTCGGCGTGCCCGGATCGAGCAGGCACTTCAATGCGTAGTGAGAATAGGCAGTGGTGTAGCTCAGCACGGAGTTGATCGGCCGCGCGATCTGCGCCGAACTGCCGGCGAAGTCCACGTCGATTTCGCTGCCGTGCACCGTGACGGCGCAGCAGACGGTGAGCGGGTTGTCGAAACCGTCAAGCTGAAGCGAATCGCGATAGACGCCGTCGGGCACCGCTTCGATGGCGCGCCGCATGCTGGCCTCGGAACGCGCCAGAATGTCGTCGACGAGATCATCCAGACCCGCCAGGCCTTCGGAATCAAGCAGTTTGAGCAGCCGCGACTCGGCCTGCGCATAGGCCCCGAACTGGGCCCGGATGTCGCCCAGGGTTTCCTGCGGGGCGCGCAGGTTCTCGGTGAGAAAAGCAATGACGTCCTCGTTCTCGCGGCCTTCGCGCACGATCCGCAGAATGGGAATGGTCAGGCCCTCTTCCCAGGCATCGCGCGCATCCACCGAGGGCGCCGCACCGATGTCGACGCTGTGAAAGGTGCTGCCCAGAAACGCCAGCAGCTGCCCGCCCCTGAACACCGGCTTGACCATCGTGATGTCGTTCAGGTGCCCGGTGCCGTGGTAGGCATCGTTGGAGATCAACACATCGCCCGGGCGCAGGGTTGCGCGCGGGATGCGCTCGAGCATGATCGCCAGCGTGCGCGGCATGGTGCCGATGAACGACGGCACGCTCTTGGTCGACTGCACGATCTGGCGACCCTGGCTGTCCATCAGACCCACCGCCATGTCCCAGTTGTCGCGCACGACCGACGAGAACGAGGTTCGCACGAAAACTTCTGCCGCCTCATCGATGAATCCGGCAAGGCGCTGCCAGACCAGCCCCACTTTCAACGCGTCGAATCGTGCCAAGGTAGGCCCCTCCGGCCGTGGATTTTCAAGATGGCGTTGCGGCGCCTGATTTCCGAGACCGGAAGTGCCGC
>JAYVOV010000085.1:0-9551 GCA_043757735.1 Burkholderiaceae bacterium | reverse complement strand
CCCGGCTGGTGGTTACGGGCGCGATGGCCAATGACGCGATGACGCTGCGCTGCGAATCGGCGGGCGCGCCGGCTGGCCTGGCGGAAAAGATTGCCCAGACCTTGCGCGACGTGACCAAATTGCGTGGCGAGGTGGAACTGGTCGCGCCCGGCATTCTGGCCAATGACGGCAAGGTGATTGAGGACGCGCGCAAGTACGATTGAGCGCGCCGCACGGCGGCGCTCAGGCCGTCGTCAACACGGGCGCTCAGGCCGCTTTCAACGCCGGATAGTCGGTGTAGCCTTCGGCGCCAGCCGAATAGTAGGTTGACGGGTTGGACTGGGCCAGTGGCGCGTCGATGCGCAGGCGCTGCGCCAGATCCGGGTTGCTGATGTACGGCACCCCGAAGGCCACCGCGTCGGCGGCGCCGCTTTGCACCGCCTGCAGCGCCATTTCGCGGGTGTAGCGGTTGTTGGCGACGTAGCCGCCGCGAAAACGCCGTCGCGCCAGGGAGAAGTCGAAACCATCGAGGTTGCGGGTCGATCCGGTCTGGCCTTCGATGAAATGAATGAAGGCGATCCCGCGAGCGTCCAGCGCCTCGATCAGCGCGCCGTAGGTGGCCTGCGGCTGGGAGTCCTGGCCGCAGTTGTTGGCGTTGCTCACTGGCGAGAGCCGGATGCCGACTCGGCCGCGGCCGAACACTGCGACGCAGGCGTCGACCACTTCGAGCGTCAGCCGGATCCGATTGGCGATTGCGCCGCCATAGGAATCGGTGCGACGGTTGGTGCTGTCGCGAATGAACTGTTCGAGCAGATAGCCGTTGGCGCTGTGGATCTCGACGCCGTCGAAACCGGCGCGCCGCGCCACATCGGCGGCCTCCCGCCAGTCTGCAACGATGCCGGCGATTTCATGCGTCTGCAGCGCTCGCGGTGCGACGCGTTCCTGCTTGCCGCTGGGGGTGCGGACGACGCCGCCAGGATTCACCGCCGATGATGAAACCGGCAGCCCGCCGCCGGGCTGGAACTCGGGATGTGAGATGGCGCCGACATGCCAGAGCTGGGCGACGATCTTGCTGCCCGCCGCGTGGACGGCATCGGTGACCAGCCGCCAGCCGGCCTCCTGCGTTTTGCTGTACATGCCGGGGGTGTCGGGATAGCCCTTGCCTTGCGGGCTCACCTGCGTGGCCTCGCTGATGATCAGGCCGGCACCGGCGCGCTGCTCGTAATAGGTGGCATTGAGCGCGTGCGGCGCATCGCTGCCACGCAGCGCATGGCAGCGGGTGAGCGGCGCCATGAACACGCGATTGGCGCACTCGATTGCGCCGATGCGGATGGGGGTGAAGAGGGGCGAGGCGGCAGCAGCAGCAGGGGCGTTCATGAGCGTTCAGGGTTGTGATCGGGCGCCGAGCATATCCTTAAGCCCAGGGCCCCTGCAAAGCCTGCGCGGGTTCTGCCAGCGACTGCCAGCGAATCAATTGCACTGAATGCCGGTCGCGCCGCCCCATCAGGGGCATGATGCCGGCCTCGACCCAGCGCGCGGCTACGTTCTCCGGGATCAGCGACTCGGCGCAGGCGCGCATCTGCACTTCGCCGTCGGCATCGCGATAGCTGAAGGCGGGCAGGTCCGCGATTTCCAGACGGCTGTCGAGCCGCATGTCCCAGCCATCCTCCAGAAAGGCCTGAGCGGCCAGCAGTCCCAGCAGGGGCGCGGCGCTGCCCCACAGGTAGCTCGCGGCATCCTGGGGGTCGGTAATTTCTTCAAAAGTGAAGGCGTCGATCGGGTCTGACTTCGCGCCATAGGGGCGGCGCATCAGCACCCGCCCGCCCGCCACGGCGACGGCCGCCGCCGCGGGCAGACTGCGCAGCGCCCGCCAGTTGGCCTGATCCTGCGCATCGGGTGTCTGCCAGGCCTGGGGCTTGCCCAGCGCGCTGCCGTCGGCGCAGCCAAGAGGCGAGCCATCGACACCGGCCAGCAGCGCCGCGCCGCCAGCCCCGGCCAGGCTGCCCAGCGAGGCCAGCAGCGCGACATCGGCGCCGGACGCGCTGAACAGCGCGCCCAACGCGATGACGGACCATGCGGCGCCATCGGCGGATTCGGTGCGCCGGCCCAGCAGCGCGCGCGCAATGGCCGATTCACCCAGCGCCTTCGCGTTCGAGCGCACATCGGCGAGCAGTTCGTCCTTGGTCACATCGAGCAGGAACAACTGGACGTTTTCTTCGCCGCCGACTTCGGATACAAGCCTTTCGACCGCGCGCCAGGTGGCTTCCAGCCGTTGAAAACCGGGGTCGCGCAGCACCTTGCGCAACAGTTGCGCCAGCGCGGCATCGACCGATGCGATCAGCGAGCGTTGACGGGCGCTGGTGTCGGGCACGATGTGCGGCGCGACGATGTCCTTGATCAGGTTCTTGACTACCGAGGTGGCGGCTGCGGCGGGCGTCGCGCTCGGTTTGCGGCCGAGCAGGCGTTCGATGTCGGCGCTGGCATCGCCAGTTGCGGGAGCCGCAGGCGGCACAACGGCAGCGGCGGCGGTCGGGTCGGGGGTGCCAGCACCGAGGGTTGTTGCAGCTTTCTCGAACCGTGCCGGATCGGCGAGGTCGGCGCGCAGGCTGCGCAGCGCGCCGAACAAGGGGATTCGCCGCACCAGGGAGTCGGGATGGAAGTCTTGGGGCTGTTCGAATTCGATCGGGTTTTCCGCGCCGGGAATCGACAGTGTGACCCGCGGCGCGAGGCGCTTGAACACGCGCTCGAGGGAGTCGATGTCGACGCGCAGCGGTTTGCGGTCGGCCAGCGCGACGGCGCGGGCCGCGGGGGCATCGCCGCTCAAGTCGGCGCACACCAGCAGGCGAAACGGCGCGTCTGGTTCGCGCTGCCGTCCCGAGGTGGCGCGTGATCCGAAGCCGATCTCAAAGGGCGGTTGGCCGGAGGGTGGCATAGGAGTCCTTTGGCGATGATTGGATGGAAATCTGTTCAAGCGGCAGTATGATCCAGCCCGAATGATTCGTCGCACTTTCCACCGTCCGCCGCGCGCGCGCTGCGCCAGCCCGGGGCGTCCGCCATGTGGCTGACCGCCTACGCCTTGACGGGCGCTGTCGTCGGCTTCCTGGCGGGCCTGCTGGGCATCGGCGGCGGCATGTCGCTGGTGCCGATCCTCTCGGCGATGTTCCTCGCGCAGGGCTTGTCGGGCGACCACACCGTTCACCTTGCACTGGCGACGGCAATGGCGTCGGTGGTCTTCACGTCGAGTTCGAGCGTCCTGGCGCATCACCGGCTTGGTTCTGTCGACTGGAACGTGGTCGCCCGGATGGCGCCCGGCATGGTCGCCGGCAGCCTGGTGTCGACGCTGGCGGCAGGCTGGCTGTCACAGCGTGTGCTCGCTCTGGGATTCGCGCTCATCGTCTATGGCGGCGCCACCCAGATGATCCTGGGACGCAAACCGACGCCTGGCCGCGGCTTGCCGGGTGCGGTGCCAATGACCGCGCTGGGCCTGGCGATCGGCGTGATCTGCGGCCTGGTTTCGGCGGGCGGGGCGTTCCTGACGGTGCCGCTGATGCTGGCCTGGGGAGTGACGATGCGAATGGCCATCGGCACTGCCGCGGCGGTCGGTGTGCCGGTGGCTGTGGTCGGGATGATCGGTTATGTGATTTCAGGCTGGCGTGTGCCGCAACTGCCCGAGCACTCCCTGGGATTCGTTTATCTGCCGGCGCTGCTGGCAATCGTCGCTGCGAGCGTTCTCACAGCACCGGTCGGCGCAAGATTTGCGCACCGGATGCCGGTGGCCACGCTCAAGCGCGTTTTCGCGTTGCTGCTGTATGCGCTGGCCACCAAAATGATCGTGGCCTACTGGTGATCGTCAGTCCGGCGCAGTGCGCGCGCCGTCGCCAGCCTCGTACTGCATCATCACCACGTCGAGCCATTGATCGAACTTCCAGCCGGTTGCCCGCAGGATGCCCGCCATCTTGAAACCGCAGGCCGCGTGCAGCGCGATCGAGCCAGTGTTCCTGCTGTCGCCGATCACTGCGAGCACCTGACGGCAGCCGCGCGCCTCGCAGGCGCCGAGGAGCGCCTGCAGGAGTTGCTTGCCGACGCCTCGGCCGACGGCCTGCGGTGCGATGTAGATCGAATCTTCCACGGTGAACCGGTAGGCCGGGCGCGCCCGGAAAAAATTCGCGTAGGCGTAGCCCAACACTTGGGCGTCGTGTTCGGCGACCAGATACGGGAAGCGGTTGGCCAGCACATCGGCACGCCGGCGGGTCATCTCGTCCAGCGAGGGCGGGTCGATCTCGAAGGTGCCGGTGCCCTCGAGCACGTGATGCGAATAGATAGCCTGAATGGCGGGCAGGTCGTCATCGCGGCTATTGCGGACCAGCAGCGCCGGCACGCTCGGGCGGGGAACTGTATCGTTCATGGTCAATTATGGCGGGATTATTTTCAACCAAACGGAGCATACGATGGATCTCGAACTCGGCAACAAGGTAGTGGTGATCACTGGCGGCAGCAAAGGTATCGGTCTGTCCTGTGCGCACGGCTTTCTCGGCGAAGGCGCCCGGGTGGCGATCGTCTCGCGTGACCCCGCAAACCTGGCGCGGGCGCAGGCGGAACTGCAGGCAGCGTTCCCCGGCCTGGCCGGCGCACCCGCGGCGCGGCTGATGACGTTTGCCGGCGAGATGGGTGATCCAGCGGCCACCGACAGCATGGTCGAACAGGTCGAAAAGACCCTCGGACCGATCGATATTCTCGTGACCTCGGCAGGGGCCGCCAAGCGCACCCCGCCTGCCGAACTCACGCCAGCGGCCTGGCGGGCCGCGATGGATGCCAAGTATTTCAGCTATGTGTTCCCGATCGACGCGATCATCAAGCGCATGGCCGCCCGCGGCGCTGGCGTGGTAGTCAATGTGATCGGCGCCGGCGGCAAGGTGGCCAGCCCGGTGCACATGGCGGGTGGCGCCGCGAATGCGGCACTGATGCTCGTGACCGCGGGGATGGCAAGCGCCTACGCGGCCAAGGGCATCAGGGTGAACGCGGTGAACCCGGGGCTCACGCTGACCGAGCGCTTGAAGGAGGGCATGCTGGCTGACGCCAAACTGGCCGGTATTACACCGGAAGAGGCGCTGACGCGCGCGAAAGCGCGTCTGCCCCTGGGGCGGATCGCCACGCCGGAAGAAATCGCCAATGCGGTGCTGTTCCTGGCCTCGAGCAAGGCCAGCTACATCTCGGGCGCCATCCTGTCGATGGACGGCGCTGTGAACCCGATCGTGGTGTGATCGGGCTGGCCGCGCTGACCGCCTGCGGGCGAATCAGCCGGCCCGGATGAGCCGCGTTCTTCAACCCGCGTTCTTCAACCCGCGTTCTTCAAGCCGCGTTCTTCAAGCCGCTTTGTTCGGGTTGATCAGGTACTTCGCGCTGGTCGAGTGTTTACTGTAGACGGCGATCGCCTGCAGCGTGAGCGCTTCGGCCAGCGAGACTTCCTTGGTGTACTTGCTGGCGAAGGTGGTTTTCAACTCGTCCACCACGCGCTGACGCAGTTTCTGGCCGGCCTCGAAGCCGATTTTTTGCAGGAAGGGCGTGAGCAGCCAGCCGCCGACGCTCCAGGCCATGCCGAAGTTGCGGTTGATCTCGGTCGGGCCGCGATCGAGGCCACCATAGATGTAGACCTGCTTGTGCGTGGTCGATCCATAGCGGCTGTATTCCTTGGCGGTCAGATTGGCTGCTGCCTCCATGCATCCGAGGATCTGCCCGGCCAGCTTGCCGCCGCCGGTGGCGTCGAAGGCGATGGTGGCGCCCGTGGCGACCAGCGCCTTGGTCAGGTCGTCGAGGAAAGTCGGCGAACTGGAGTTCACGACATAGACCGCGCCGATCGCACGCAGGATGTCTTCCTGCTCCTGCTTGCGCACGATATTGACCAGACCGATGCCATCTTTCAGGCAGATGCGGTTGAGCATCTGGCCCAGGTTGGAGGCGGCGGCGGTGTGGACCAGCGCTTTGTGGCCTTCACGGCGCATGGTTTCGACCATGCCCAGCGAGGTCAGCGGATTGACGAAGCAGGAGGCGCCTTCGGCTGGGGTGGTGCCCGCGGGCAGTGTCAGGCATTGCACTGCCTTCATGCAGCGGTATTGCGAGTACATCGAGCCGCCCAGCACTGCAACCGTCTTGCCCAGCAGGGCCTGTGCGGCCTCTGAGGAGCCGGCTTTGACGACCACCCCTGCGCCTTCGTTGCCCACCGCCATCGATTGATCGGCACGGCCGGCCATGCCCTTCATCAGCTTGTCGGGAACGCTGGCGGTGATCACCGGGTTCTGAGGCGTACCCGAACCCTTGGCGGAGCTCAGGTCGGCGGCGCCAAACAGCAGGCCGAGATCGGAGGGGTTCATCGGCGAGGCTTCGATGCGGACCAGAACCTCCTCGGGGCCGGGTTCGGGGGTGGCAATGCTGGCGAGCGAGAGCTCGAGTTCGCCGCTGCTCTTGATGAGCGAGCGCAATTGCAGGGAAGAGCTGGGAATGGAAGCACTCATGGTCTGTCTCCGTGCGCCGGTCAAAACCGGCAAGGTGTTGTGAGCGTGGAAGCTCGGTTGTGGGCTACGCAGGTTCGACGTTGAAGAGTTCGCCGTTTTCAGCACGTCCCAGCTGACCCCGCGCAATCAGTTCGCTGCTCGCCCAGTGGAGCGCTTGCGGCAGAGTCATTCCGAGCTGCACGGCCGCGCGGTGCATGATTTCAGCACCCGCGGTGACCTCGATCAGTTCGAGCAGCGGGCAGCGTTCGAATTCAAGCATCAGGAACTTGATCAGCGCCTTGATCGAGTTGCGGGCATTGCGCCCGGGATCGGCGCGCAGCGCGGCCAGGCGGCTGCGGGCGCGTTCGATGGCGCCTGGCACATCGCCGAACGGCCGGCCATGGCCGGGCAGAACAGTGTCGACCGGCAGGGTCGCGATCAGCGCGAGCACGTCGTGCTGTTCCTGAAAACCGGACTCGCCCAGCAGTTCGGGGAAGATGATGCCGAAGCCGTTTTCCCATAGCGCATCGGCCGAGATCAGCAGCCGCCGGCTCGCGCAATGAAGGATCAGCGAGTGCGGGTCGTGGCCGGGCGCGGCCAGCACCTGCCACTCGAGCCCGCCAAGGACTCGTGTCTCGCCGGGCGTCAGCGCGCCATCGGCGTAAAACCGCTCGCAGCGCTGGCCGGTGCCGCGGAAGGTCAGTCGGGTTTCGTCCCAGCGCCGAACCGTATCGAGTTCGGCGATCGGGACCAGCACCTGCGCGCCGCTGGCTTGCGCGATCAGGGCGTTGCCGCCGCAATGATCGGAATGCAGGTGGGTGTTGATGATGCGGCGCAGACGGGTGATCGGCAGCCCTTCCGAGGCCAGCAGATGCGCGACCAGAGTGAGCGTGTGCGCGGCGTGCTTGGCATAGCCGGTGTCGAGCAGGCTGGCGTGCCGCTCATCGCCGTCGCCATCGAAAAACACGACCTGATTGCACGACAGCCAGTCGCGCTGGATGAACCGCATCGAGGTGGGCAGGCTGGCGAGCGTCATCGCGTCATCGGGTCGGGTGACCATCAGCGCCGGTAGAAGGCTTCGATTTCACGGAATGCGTCGATCAGCTGCCTGCTGCCACCATGCACCGCCTTCAACGGCCCGCCTGCCGTCATCACCACCAGGCGTGGCACGAGGGGCATGCGCACCAGGCGCACTCGGCCGATCTCATGCCAGCTGTAGTCCTTGGTAGTGAGCCAGTCCTGGCGGATGCCTTTGGAATCGATCGTGGTTTTGCCAGTGAGGATATACCAGGTGCTGAACGCCAGGACGCCGCCACCGGCGGCCATCAGCATCAGAATCGGCCATGCGACATCCGGGCGGCTCGCCAGCACCTGCGCGCCGTAGATCACCAGCCCGAGCACAGTACTGGCCGTGGTGCAGCGCGCCCAGAGGGTATAAGCGGGGCCGCTCACCGCCTGCGCGAATCGGTGTTCGGGCAGTACCACCGCCTGATCTGGCGGGCTTGCCGGTTCGGTCATCGAGAATGCCTGCTTGATGATTCGCGCCGCAGCGGCAGCGCAGCCCAGACCTCGGCACGGGCCGCATCCGTCATGGCGCCCCAGCCGGCGATCTCGTCGATCGTGCGCAGGCAGCCCTCGCACCAGCCGGTGTCGGCGGCCATGCGGCATACGGAAGTGCACGGGCTGATCACCGTGCGGCGCGGTGCGGGGGCGGGGCGAAGCGGTGTGCTCATGGCTGGAATCGTGACGGTTTCGCTCATCAGACCGATGCCGTCTGTTCGTCGCGGCTTTGCCGTCCGGCGAACCAGGCATTGCCTGCGCGCGACATCGACTTGCGGCCCAGAAAGGCGCTGATCCATTGCCCGGTGTCTACCATGCGATCGAAATCGATGCCGGTCTCGATGCCCAGCCCGTCGAGCAGAAAAAGCACGTCTTCGGTGGCGACATTTCCGGTGGCGCCCCTGGCGTAAGGGCATCCGCCCAGACCGGCGATCGAGGTGTCGAATCGCGATACCCCGACCTGCAGGCTGGCGTAGACATTGGCGATCGCCTGGCCGTAGGTGTCATGGAAATGGCCTGAGAGTTTGTCGATGGAGTACGCGCGCGCAGCTGCCTCCAGCACCCGTTTGACCTGTTCGGCGGTGCCCACGCCGATGGTGTCGGCGATGCCGATCTCGTCGCAGCCCAGGTCCTTGAATCGGGAGACGACGTCGACCACCGACGCGACCGGCACATCGCCCTGATACGGACATCCGAATGCCACCGAGACGGAGGCGCGCACCCGCAGCCCGGCCGCCTGTGCGGCGTGCGCAACCGGCCGAAAGCGCTCGATGCTCTCGGCAATCGAACAATTGATGTTGCGATGAGAAAAGGCCTCGCTGGCCGCGCCGAAAATGACTACTTCATGGGCCCCGGCAGCCAGCGCGCCTTCGAAGCCCTTCAGGTTGGGGGTCAGCACCGACAAGGTGACGCCCGCGGGGCGTGGCAGCCGCGCCATGACCTGCGCTGCGTCGGCCATCTGCGGGATCCATTTCGGCGATACGAACGAAGTGGCCTCGAGCTGGCGCACGCCGGCGGCCAGCAGCCGTTCGCACAGCCCGACCTTGATGTCGACCGGCACCGGCTGCTGTTCGTTCTGCAGGCCGTCCCGCGGACCGACTTCGGTGATGTGCACGCGCTCGGGGAGATTCATGGTTGTGTCCTGGGGTGCGGGCCGGTGCGGCGCTCAGTAGCCGCGCTGGCGGTTGACGATGCCACTGACGGATTCCCCCTGCTGCAGACGCAGGATCTTGTCGGCTACCTGATGGGCACCGGGTTCGATCAATGTTTGCGCCGCGACGTGGGGTGTCAGGCGGATCTTGGGGTGCTGCCAGAATGCGTGGTCCTCGGGCAGCGGTTCGCTCTGGAATACGTCGAGGGTGGCACCCGCGAGAGTGCCGCTGTCCAGGGCTGCCAGCAGGGCGGATTCGTCGACCAGACCGCCGCGCGCCACATTGATCAGCCATGCGTCGTCGGGCAGCGCCGCTAGCGCCCGTGCATCGATGACTGCCTGCGTCTGGCTGGTGAGCGGCGCCATCAGGACCA
>JAYVOV010000084.1:0-2593 GCA_043757735.1 Burkholderiaceae bacterium | reverse complement strand
AGACGCGCAACTACGGCGCCTCGGCCAACGACAAGGCGACCAAGCTGATCAGCAAGCTGATGTTCGCCACCGCATCGGTGGTGGCGCTTGTGTTCCTGGCGCTGGGGCGGCGTGAGGCGGCCATCGTCGGCAGCGCCGTGATCCTGACGCTCACGGTCACGCTGTTCGCGTCTTGGGCCTGGGGCTTCACGCTCAACCGGGTGTCGCTGTTTGCATTGATCTTCTCGATCGGGATTCTTGTCGACGATGCGATCGTGGTCGTCGAGAACATCCACCGCCACCAGCAGCACCACCCGCAGCGCTCGCTGGCACAGATCATCCCGGCGGCCGTCGACGAGGTGGGTGGCCCCACCATCCTGGCCACCTTGACCGTGATCGCGGCACTGCTGCCGATGGCCTTCGTGTCGGGGCTGATGGGCCCGTACATGAGCCCGATCCCGATCAACGCCAGCATGGGCATGCTGCTGTCGCTGGCAATCGCGTTCGTGGTCACGCCGTGGCTGGCCAGGCTGTGGATGAAAGAACATGCAGCTTCCTCAGCAAAGGTCGTCGAAGCCCACACGCCCACAACGAAGACCCCTGCGGCACACCTGTCAGAGCCCAACGCCCCCGAACTGCGAGGCCTTACCCGTCGCCTCGCCCCGATCTTCCAGGCGGTGTTCCGCCCGCTGCTCGACGATCGGCGCGGCACGCGCAACCGGCTGCTGCTGGCGCTGGCCGTGGCGCTGTTGATCGCACTATCAGCAGCTCTGCCGGTGCTGGGGCTGGTCCAGCTGAAAATGCTGCCCTTCGACAACAAATCCGAATTCCAGGTGGTGCTCGACATGCCGGCGGGCACGCCGGTAGAAAAGACCGCGGCAGTCTTGCGCGATCTGGGTTCCTACCTGCGCACCGTGCCCGAGGTGATCGACTACCAGGCCTACGCCGGCACCGCCGCGCCAATCAATTTCAATGGCCTCGTGCGCCAGTATTACCTGCGTGCCGGCGGCGAGTATGGCGACCTCCAGGTCAACCTGGTCGACAGTCATCACCGCAAGGACCAGAGCCATGCCATTGCGATGCGCCTGCGGCCCGAACTGCAGCGCATCGGGCGCCGCTTTGGGGCCAACGTCAAAGTGGTTGAAGTACCCCCGGGTCCGCCCGTCCTGGCGCCACTCGTGGCCGAAATCTACGGCCCCGAGGCCGACGGACGGCGCGCGGTGGCCCGCGCGGTACGGGCGGTGTTCGAACGCACGCCGGGCATCGTCGACATCGACGACACCAGCATCGTCGACGCACCGCGCACCCTGGTGCACATCGACCGGCGCAAGGCCGCGATGCTCGGGATCTCGCAGGAAGCCATCGTCACGACCTTGCGCGCCGGCCTCGCGGGCGAAGCCGCCACCTATCTCCACGACGGCAGCAAATACCCCGGCCCCGTGCTGCTGCAATTGCCCGCTGAACGCCACGGCGAACTCGACAGCCTGCTCAAACTCTCGGTGCGCAGCAGCGAGGGGCGCCTGGTGCCGATCCGCGAACTGATCACCTTGAGCGACACCCTGCGCGAGCAGCCGGTCTATCACAAAGATTCACTGCCGGTGAGCTTCGTCCTGGGCGATATGGCCGGGCGCGTGGACAGTCCCTTGTACGGCTTGTTCGCGATGCGATCCGCGCTCGCCGAGATCACCACACCAGACGGCGGGCGCATCGAGGAATACTTCATCAGCACCCCGAAAGACCCGTATCGCGGCTACTCGCTGAAATGGGACGGCGAGTGGCAGATCACCTACGAAACCTTCCGCGACATGGGCGCTGCCTACGCGGTCGGTCTGGTGCTGATCTATCTGCTGGTGGTGGCGCAGTTCGGCTCCTACCTGGTGCCGCTGATCATCATGGCGCCGATTCCGCTCACGGTGATCGGCGTGATGCCCGGCCATGCCCTGCTGGGCGCCCAGTACACCGCCACCAGCATGATCGGCATGATCGCACTGGCCGGGATCATCGTGCGCAATTCGATCCTGCTGGTCGACTTCATCGAACTGCAGCTCGCCCAGGGCATGCCGCTGAAAGAAGCCATCGTGCAGTCCGCGATCACCCGGGCCCAGCCCATCCTGCTCACCGGCCTGGCCGCGATGCTGGGCGCCTTCTTCATCCTCGACGACCCGATCTTCAATGGCCTGGCGATTTCGCTGATCTTCGGCATCTTCGTGTCGACCATGCTCACGCTGGTGGTGATTCCGCTGCTTTATTTCATGTCGCGGCGCCGTGCCCACCGGCCGCCGTCTCCAACCGAATCCTCAAACGAATCCTCGACCGAATCCTCGACCGAATCCCCAACCCCCGGCAACTCAGCACAAGGAGTGCAATCATGACCTCATGGCAACTGGTTCGACTTTTCGCAGGAAGTTTCATCCTGATTTCGCTGGCGCTCGGCATCCCCGGCAGCCCAGTCTTCGTCAGCCAATGGTGGCTGGCCTTCACCGCCTTCGTGGGCGTGAATCTGCTGCAGAGCGCCCTGACCCGGTGGTGCCTGATGGAGTCGATCCTGCGCAAGCTCGGCGTGTCCGCGGGCGCCTGATCGCGCGTCGATCGGCCAGGCGGCCGATCACCCCAT
>JAYVOV010000083.1:0-2595 GCA_043757735.1 Burkholderiaceae bacterium | reverse complement strand
CAATGGTGAAGTCGGCCGTACGGTCCATCAGCCAGGGCATCAGGAATTCGCCGAAGGGCACAGCGAAGAACAGAAAGGCCAGCGGGAACGCAATGCGCCAGGCAATGCGCCAGCCGAAACACAACACGAACAGGGCAGGCACCATGCCAACCACCGCAAAATGTTGAAGTGCGTTGACGCCGGCCAGATACCCCGCCAGCCAGGCAAGACTGCACAGTGCCAGAGCCGGCAGCGCCAGCAGCGACGCCTTGGGCGCGAGGCCCACCAGCGTTTCGCGTTCCCGCCAGGCAAGCCACAGGGTGACCAGCGGCACCAGCATGCCGTGCGTATAGGTCTCGTTGTGCCACCAGATGCCGGCCATCGACTGCCAGGCCGGCAGGAAGATGAGCACCATCGCAGCCAGCGCCGCCCCGAAGGCGATCGCGGCGTGGACGATCCCCGCAGACGGGCGTGCACGAAGGCTGATCGAGGCCATGGGGACGCCCATCCTCAGCCCAGACCGCGCACGATGTGCGGCCCCAGCCAGTTCACCAGGGGCCTGGGCAGTTTGCGCCAGGTGTCGATCATCAGTCGGTACTTGGGGTTGTTGGGGTTGTTCTGTGGCACATCGTTGCGCGAGATCAGCCGGTATTCATAGGCCAGGGGCGTGGCCTCAAACCCCCAGTTGTGCTTGAAGTCGTACGGCCCGGTGCCGATCTTGCTTCTGCCGAAATCAAAGGTGGTGCGCCCGCGCTCGGCTGCGAGGCAGATCAGGCGCCAGTATTTGAAGTCGTTGGCCGCCAGGGCGCGGGCGGTTTCATAGTCACCGGCGTAGTAGGGCAGCGCGATCTTGCCTTCCCAGAAACTCATCACCGCCGACACCGATTTGCCGGCTGCATCCCGCACCACCAGCACATCGCAGTCGGCGCCGAAGGCGTTTTGCAGCGCGCGAAACCAGCTGCGCGGCATGCCCGGCGTGCCATGCCGATGAACGTTGTCGGCATAGATGGGGAAGAACGCATCTGCGTCTTCGATGCCCGCGGTCAGGCCGTTGCCGATGCCCTTGCGCACCATCGCGCGCTGTTTGCGCGGAATGGCCTTCATGTTGGTTTCTTCGTCGGGGTTGATGGTCTTGCGAAACGTCACGTACAACTCTGTGCCCGGCCACTCGGGGTGCTGGCGTTCCAGGTTGCGGTACTCCAGGTGCCCTGCGCCGCAGCGCTGCGCGACGCCCACCGCATGGTCATCCAGGGCCAGCAGTGCGTCGGCGTCGCTGGCGAGCGGTCCACCGTAGACGCAGAAGGGCAGGCTCACCAGTTGCGAGCCGAACAGCCGGGTTTTCATGTGCGCCAAGGGCAGAACGCCGCAGACTTCACCACCGCGCCAGGCCATCAGGTACACCGGGCGATGGCGCCACTGTTCGGCCATCAATGCCCGCCACGCCCAGCGATGAAAAAACGTGGCCTGCGGGTGCCTGTGCACGTAGTCCTGCCAGGCGGTGCGGTCCGCGTCGCTGGCTTCGGTAACCGTCAGCGCGGCTTGGGCCAGGCGCTCGGGAGATTCGATCATCATGCGGCGAGTCTGCTGCCGGCCGAGGTAGCAGGGTTGATTGCGCCGACCGGCAGCGCCTCGGAGCCGCTGAGTTGCGCCGCAAATGTCGTATCGATGCGATCCCATTTGAAATCGCCCAGCAGGCGCTCGAGCCTGCGCTCAGTGCGTGACAGGTTCAGGTAGTGCCGAAAGCGCGCCTTGGCGCCTGCCTGCGGCACACGGGGCTGGTCGGGGTCGAACTCCCAGGGATGAAAGTAGGTGACCGCCGGCTGAGCATCGACGCGATTCAGGCGGCGCACGCCCCAGGCGGTCATCGCGTAGGGCATCAGCCTGAACCAGCCGCCCCCGGCGATGGGGTAGTTGCGCCCGCGCAGGCGCACCGTGGCGGGCGGCAGTTCCCACAGGCCATTGGGCAATTGATAGGCAAAACGCGGTGCATCAGGAGCGCCATAGTGATCGTGCACGACCGGAAACACGCTCGAGCTGTAGCGATGGCCGGTTTCGCGCATGACGTCATGCGCCCACGGGTTGGCCGGCCCCACCGAGAAGCTGGGTGCGCGATAGCCGGTCACTTCGACTGAGCCGATCTGTTCGAGCACCACCTTGGCCAGTGCGAGGTCAGCCTTGAACGCTTCGGGCGTCTGATCTGACGCACGCTGATGGCCGTAGCCGTGACTGGCCAGCTCATGGCCTGCCTCGACGATTCTGCGCACCACCGCCGGATAACGCTCAGCGATCCAGCCCAGCGTGAAGAAGGTGGCCTTGGCGCGCTGCCGGTCCATCAGCTCGAGCAGCAGGTCTGTGTTGCGCTCCACCCGGCAGGGCAGCTCGTTCCACTGCGCACGATCGATGTACGGCGCGAAAGCCGACACCTGAAACCAGTCTTCCACATCGATCGAGAGGGCGTTGGTGATTTGTGTGGGCATGGGTGTGCGGCCGTAGTGCTTCGGGCTGAAAGAGTGGTCTTCTGTATGAGGCGAGCGCAGCTGTCGCCGCGACCGCCCGCTCAGGAGCCGGTGGCCGTGGGCGCGGCGGTGTCGCGGCGAGCCGTGGGCGCAGCCGGGC
>JAYVOV010000082.1:0-9592 GCA_043757735.1 Burkholderiaceae bacterium | reverse complement strand
GGTCAGTTCGATCGAGAATGCTGCGATCGCCTTTTCGCGCGCGTTCGTGCCGGCGGTCTCGGGATCCTCGAAGACCTGCCCGATGACGTCGTTGCGCTTGGCCATCTGCTCGAAGCGCTGGGCATGAACCGATGCGCAATAGACGCAGCCATTGACCCGCGAGACCACGGTGGCACCCAGTTCGCGCTCGGCGCGTGACAAACCACCGGGGGCATACATGATCGCGTTGAACGCGGTCGAGCGCTGCCGCAGTATTTCCGGCTGATGGACCAGGAACAGGTAGTAGTCGGACACCTTGGCTTTGGGATGACTCTCTTCAAGCACCGCAATCTGCTCGGCGGTGGCGTTGGCCAGATCGATCTTGTCCAGCCACGCGCGCCACTCGAGCGACTCGCTGGTGAAGCCATGGGATTTGACAACGCCGCTCATTGTTTTGCCTCCCCCGGCGATGTGGATACGGCGGCGCGCATGGCCGCCAGACCAGCCACCAGCCGGGTCTGATAGGACAGAAACGCAATCAGCTGCGAAAGCGCCACGATGGCGGGGGTGCTGATGCCGGCAGCGGGCAAAGTCTCGAGCAGGGCCCGATCGCCCTCGATGGGCTTCAAGATCAGCACACGCGTGAATTCGAGCATCGCGCGAAGACGCCGATCCGAAACACCTGCAGGCGCGTCCGATTGCACGGCCGCCAACGCAGCCGCCAGCACGGCCGACTGCAGAGACGGATCGGGCGCGAGGCCCTCGAGTCTTGTCTGGTAGTGGACCGCCAATGCGGGTGCCGGTGTCAGCCGACAGGCATAGAGCGCCACCAGCAGGCGCTCGGCCAGGCTCAAACCTGGCAAGGCCGGATCGAACAGGGCTTCGTAGCTGCCCTGCGTCGCCTGGACCACTTTGTCGCGCCGATGACGCACGCCGTGCGTTGCGCTGCCCGGGACCAGACCGACCAACTGGTCGATAAGGTCAGTGCCCGAAGATGCCGATGTCGAATTGCTCAAGATGCGCTGCCTCCCGTCGAGGGCGTGGTTATGAAGTGGGTTGAACCCGCGGCCTGCCATTCGTCGCCAAGGAGTTCGGGATCTCCGTACGTCTGCATGTTTTGAAAATGCCCGTCGATGCCCTCCTGGAACAGCAGGCTCGCCAGCCCTTGCGCCAGGCGCTGGGCGCCTTCGCTGATGGCCGGAATATCGCCGGAGACCTGGCCATGCGACATCACCGCCGGATAGCAAAAGCAGTGCACCCTGGCCAGGCCGGGGCAGGCACCTGGCAGCCGCTCCTGGAATTCGAAGCTCGGGCCCAGATCGGGCGCTTCGCTCAGTTCTTCGTCCTCGTCATCGGCATCCGGTCGATAGCGCTCGCCCCAGAGGCGCACATGCGCGGCGAATGCCGAGAACTCCGGGCGTGCCGCGAAATCGGCGCGAAAACCGGTGGCAAAAACCAGGAAATCGAGTTCGATCGCACCCTTGGGTGTGAACAGTCGGATCACACCGCCCTGCTCGCTTGCGTCGAGCACCGGGCAGGCAAGATTGAATCGGGCGTTGGGGTGGCGCGACACGCGCTGCGTGCTGCCGCGCGGCGGTGGCGTCTGCTGCTGGTTCAGGTAGCGTCGGATGCGCCATTGCCAATCGGCAGAGAGGTCACGATAACCGTGGGTCATGCCCGGACTGCCGGCGCCTTTGCCCTTGTTGATGCGGGGCAGTTCAGCGCGGCGCACCAGCAGATCGACACTGTCGGCCCCCGCCTCCAGTGCGGTCGCGGCACTGTCCATCGCCGATGCGCCAGCGCCGATCACACCCACCCGCAGACCGCGCAGGCGCGAGTAGTCCATCGCGTCAGACGAGTGCGCCCACTGCTCAGGCGGCAGCGCCGCAGCGAAGGGCGGCACCCAGGCGCTGCCGAGCCCGTCCCGCCCGGTCGCCAGCACCAGCCGGCGGGCCTGAACATCGAAGCGACGACCGGCGTGGCGAACGCTCAGTTCGACGCGGCCATCGGCCTGCGGAACGATCCGCTCGACATGATGGTCGTTGCGCACCGTCAAGCCCAGCACCTGACGATACCAGCGCAAATAATCCATCCACTGCAGGCGTGGGATCTTATCGAGCGCCGACCAGGCGGCAAGCCCGTACTGCGCCTGGAACCAGGCCTGGAATGTGAGCGCCGGCAGGCCCAGTGCAGGCCCGGTCAGCTGCTTGGGCGAGCGCAGGGTTTCCATCCGCGCGGTCGTGGCCCAGGGCCCCTCGAAGCCTTCGGCAGACCGATCGAAGAGGGTCGCTTCGATGCCCAGCAACTTCAGAGCCGCAGCCGCCGCCAGGCCCGCCATGCCGGCGCCGACGACGACCACATCGACCAGCGGCCGGCCCTGATGAAGTCGTCGCACGACCCACGGCCTGGGCGGCAGCTCGAGCCAGGCAAGATCCTGGTTCAGCCGCGCCTCGAGCGCCGCCAGGCCCACCGGTGGAGGTGTCGACATACCCAGGTCAGTCGACCGAAGCGCCCGAGTACTTGACCACCTCGGCCCATTTGATTATTTCGGCATCGAGATGACGCGCCAGTGTCTGCGCCGAGCCCCCGGCCGGCTCCAGGCCCATCGCGATCAGGCGCTGGCGCACCACCGGATCATTGAGCAGCTTGTTAGTGGCTTCGTTGAGCTTGCGGATAGCCTCCGGCGGCGCGCCTTTGGGGAACAGCAGCGCGAACCAGGTCTGGGATTCAATCGGCAGCCCCAGCTCTTTCATGGTCGGCACATCGGGCAGCACCGGCGAGCGCTGTGGCGCCAGAACGGCGATCGGCCGCACCTGCCCGGATCTGACCGCCCCCTGAGCGCCGGTGATCAGATGGAACATCAACTGCACCTGATTGGAGACGAGATCTGTCGTCGCCTGCCCGACGTTGTTGTAGGGCACATGGACCATGAAGGTGCGGGTGTGCTTTTTGTACAGTTCGGCGGCCAGGTGCATCGAACTGCCGTTGCCCGACGAGGCGTAGTTGAACTGGCCGGGGTGCGAACGCACGAATTCAGTGAAATCCTTGAGCGATCGGGCCGGGAATTCATTGTTGACGACGAGAATATTGGACACGCCGCCAATGAGAATCACAGGGTCGAAATCATTGACCGGATGAAACGGCAGCGTTTTGTAAAGACTGATGTTGGTGGCGAGCGTACCCGCCCACGAGAACAGCACGGTGTAACCGTCGTTGGGCGCCTTCGCTGCCAGCGCAGCGCCGATGTTGCCGTTGGCGCCGCCGCGATTCTCGACGAACACCCGCTGACCGAAGGCCCTGGTGAGTTCTTCGGCGAGCGCCCGTGACAGCGGATCTGCTGTGCCGCCACCGGCATTGGCCGGCACGATGATTCGCAGGGGTTTGGACGGCCAGCCATCGGCCTGTGCCCAGGCGGGCAACCAGGCGCACAGGACAAGCCCGGCGAACAAGGTGGTGAACCATCTCGGCATCAAAGCACTCCTGGGGCGAAAACGATGCGGCAACACGCCCAATATAACCCGCAGGCGAAGGCGGACCCGCAGGCGAAGGCGGGCCCGCAGGCGAAGGCGGGCCCGCAGGCGCCCTCAGGGCACTTCAGGCCCCTTCGCGCCGCCCGATCGGGTCCGGACATTGCCACTCGAGCAATTCCGCCAGACGACGCACGACCCAACCCGCCTCGGGAACGCTGACCCCGGCGGCCTCTGTGAGCAGACCACGGTGGCTGCGCTCCAGAACATCGGCCTCGGTGATGCCGAGATCGAAGAGCATCGCCTTGGCATGTTCCATCAGCAAGGTGGCGAGATCTTCGCAAAACTCGTAGCGATCGGAAATGAACTCGCGCGATTCGGTCGGCTTGATGCGCCGGGGTGGCACGAACAATGCGATGAACGAGGGCGGAATCTGAATCTGGTTTTCGTCGGTCATGGTCCGGCAGGATCCTACAGCCACCCGTTCGCGGACGGCTTTTCGGCGGGAAGCGCTTTGCGTCGCAGGCGTGGGCGCGCAACCGGGCGGGAATCATGGCGCCCGCCGGCCGGCCGGATGCGGTCCGGCGCAAGCGGGCGCATCGGTCAATCGACCTTCGCGCCCGATGCCTTCACCACCGGCCCCCAGCGTTTCAATTCATCTTGAATCGCCGCGGCCATCTGTTCCGGTGTACCGCCGACGATCTCGTAGCCGAGTTCCTGAACCCGCTTGATGAACTCCGGCGAGTGGGTGGCTTTTAGTCCCGCAGCATTGATGCGCGCGATGATTTCCTTGGGCGTACCAACCGGGAACGACAAGCCGAACCAGGCGGTAGATTCATAGCCCGTCAGCCCTGCCTCGATCATCGTCGGCAGTTCCGGCAGCGACGGCGAGCGCCTGGGCCCGGTGGTAGCCAGCGCACGCAGCTTGCCGGCGCGAATCTGCGAAATCGCCGATGGAATGTTGTCGAACATGAGCTGCACCTGTCCGCCGATCAGATCGGTCAGCGCTGGACCGCTTCCTTTGTAGGGCACATGGACGATGTCGAGGCCTGCCATCTGCTTGAACATCTCGCCGGACAAGTGGATGGTGGTGCCATTGCCACTCGAGGCATAGCTGAACTTGCCCGGATTCGCCTTGGCCAGGGCCACCAGCTCGCTGACCGAATTGGCCTTCACGCCCGGATTCACCACCAGGACGTTGGCCAGCGAGACCATCAGGATGACCGGCACGAGATCCTTGTTCGGATCATAGGTGAGCTTCGAGTACAAGGCCGGCGTGATGCCATGCAGGCTGCTGGGCGACACCAGCATGGTGTAGCCGTCCGGCGCTGCCCGCGCCACCATCTCGGCGCCGACATTGCCGCCGGCCCCCGGTCGATTGTCCACCGTGACCGACTGACCCAGGATTTTAGACAATTCGGCGGCCGCCGCCCGACCAATGATGTCGGTGGCGCCGCCTGCCGCGTACGGCACGACCAGGCGGATGGGTTTCGACGGATAGGCTTGCGCTTGCGCCTGAACGGGCGACAGCGCCGTCAGAGCAACCGACGTGCTCAAGGCAATGACTGCGGACAATTTCATCGTGTGTGCTTCCTTCGAGGATCAGAGGAGATCGCCGCCACAGGCGCTGGCGGTTGTACCGGTGTTCTTGAAAGCCCGAATCACATTGCGCCCGGTCGTCCAGCGATGCACCTCGTCTGGCCCGTCGACCAGGCGTTGCGAGCGGATGTGGGTGTACCACGCCGCCAGCGGGGTATCGCGCGAATAACCCAGCGCGCCGTGCAACTGGATCGCGGTATCGACCACCTTGTGCACCATGTTCGCGAGGTACACCTTGGCAATGCCGTTCTCCTGGCGCAGATCCATCTTGTTCTCGGCCTTGTAGGCGATGTGCATCAGCATCAGCCGCGCGATGTAGATCTGGCTCGCACACTCGGCGAGCATGAACTGCACTGCCTGGCGTTCGTCGAGCTTCTTGCCGAAAGTGGTGCGGTTGGTCACATGCGCCGTCGCCATATCGAGCGCCCGCTGGGCCATCGAGATGTTGTGCATGCCGTGGCGCAGACGCCCGTAGGCCAGGCGATGCTGGCCCATCTTGAAGCCGTTGCCCTCGCCGCCCAGCAGGTTTTCGGCCGGCACGATGAGATTGCTGATTTCGATTTCCGAATGGCCGCCGCCCAGGATGTGCGACAGCGGACCCTCTATTGCCATGGTTGCAATGTTGCGCTTGATCCGGTAGCCGGGATTGGGCAGTTCCACAAGGAAGGTTGAAAACTGCTGATGGCGCGGTGCGTCCGGACTGGTCTTGGCCACCACCAGCGCGATATCGGCGACGCTGGCCGACGATGAGAACCACTTTTCGCCGTTCAGGACATAGGCGCCATCGCCATTCTTCTCAGCGCGCGTCTGCATGCCGGTGGCGTCGGCGCCCGCGGCTTTTTCGGTCATGGAATAGCAGATGCGCTTGTCGCCATTGAGCAGCGGCTTCAGAAATTTTTCTTTCTGAAAATCAGTGCCGTGTTCGAGCAGCGTCAGCATGGTGGCGTCATCAGGGCCCTGTGTGTTCATCGACAACGCACCCAGGTAGCTTTCGCCCAGCTCCATCTGCACCAGGGCATTGGCCAGCGGGCCCAGCCCCATGCCGCCATGTTCCTTCGGAATGAACGGGCACCAGAGCCCCTGAGCACGAGCCTTGGCGCGCAGCCGCCCGAGCACTGCTTTCAGATCCTTGCTTTCCAGCAGTTCTTTTTCGGCCGGAATGCACTCCTCGTGCACCCATTGCCGCACGCGCGCGCGATGCATCTTGGCTTCTTCGGGAACTTCGAAATCGATCGCCATCGGGTTCTCCTCGGTCTGATGAGTGTGAACCCGATACTAAGCAAATTTGCGGCATCGAAGGCTTCATTTTCGCGTTCAGCGCACAGCGCAGCGCCAGCGCATTCGGCGCAAAAGCCGCAGGCTGACCCGTTGTCTTCGATCGTGCCCAGAACGGGGCATGATCTCGATTCTCCATCCCTTCATGGAACGAACACCCATGCAACACATCCGCTACCAGGTCACTGACGGCATTGCCGAACTCCTGCTCGACCGTCCGCCAGTCAACGCCGTCAATGAAGAAATGATCGACGAACTGCTGGCCTGCCTGGAATCCGCCAGGCTCGATGACTCAGCCCGCGTCGTGCTGATCCGCAGTGCCGCGCCGGGGCGCTTCAGCGCCGGACTCGACGTCAAGGAACTCGACGGCCGCAGCGCCGAGGGTATGCATGATCTGCTCGAAAAACTCTACCCGCGAATGACCGATGCCTACTACCACCTGGGCAAACCGTCGATAGCGGCGGTCACCGGCGCCGCGCGCGGCGCGGGCATGACGCTGGCAGTATCGTGCGACCTCATCGTCGCCGAACGCAGCGCCACCTTCGGGTATCCGGAAATCGATGTCGGACTCATACCGGGCATTCACTTCGCTCACCTGCCGCGCGTGGTCGGCAAGCACCGGGCCTTCGATCTGCTGTTCACCGGCCGGGCGTTTTCCGCCCAGGAAGCGTATGAGCTCGGCCTCGTCAGTCGTCTGGTCGACGACGGCCAGACCGCACCCGCCGCCCGGGAACTGGCCCGGGTGCTGGCGGCCAAGGCGCCCGGCGTGATGCGCATGGGGCGTGCCGCCTTCGTGCGCGAATGCGATTCAGACTACCGCCGCGGGGTTGCGGCCGCGGTCGAGAACTTCTGCAGCGTGGCCGCCACTGCAGAGGCGCGCGAGGGCATTCGAGCTTTCGTCGAGAAGCGTAAACCGGCTTGGCTGTAGACGGATTGCGACGGCTGTCGCCGGCCCTCTCCAGCCCATACCGCCGATACCGCCCATACCGCCCGTATAAAAGCCCGCCAAAACGCACGCCGCGGCGGCCGTCGGTTTTTCGCCTTGCCAACGGGCTGAGGGTACAGTGGCGAACGGCTGCTGCCCTTTGACGATGACCCGCACGGATTTCACCCATGAGCTTTCTTCTCGCCATCTCACCCTATGCGGGGAAAATCTCGACAGGACCCCAACCGTGCGGCGCCACAACCGTTCGGCCCACCGGCCTGGCGGATCGAGATCGAAGCCTGGTCGCGCACCTGATGCTGGCACTGCTGGCCGCGCTGATGCTGGTGCTAGCCGGCTGCGGCCCAGAGTCGCAGGCCCCCCGATCCACTGCCGTCAACGGCGAGCGCGCACAAGTCCGCGAAGCAGCCGACCCGCCCGCCGGTCCGGGCTATGGGTTCGTCTACCGCTTCGCCAAGTATTCCAACGGTGCGTACTTCTATACCGGCAACGAAGGCGAGCGCGACCTCGTGCTGTCGGGCAATTTTCCGGACTTCCGTTATGAAGGCGTCGCCTTCCTCCAGACAACCCAGGGCGAATCGGCGCCGGTCTACCGGTTCGCAAACCTCACCAATGGCGGCTACTTCTACACCGCCAGTGACCAGGAACGCGACTTCGTCATACAGACCCGCCCCGACATGCGTTTCGAGGGCTCGACCTTTTCGGTGGCGCTGCCCTCGAACCCGGATGCCATACCGATCTACCGTCTGGCCAATCTCCAGAACGGCGCATACCTGTACACGGCGGGCGCCGCCGAGCGCGATTTCGCCGTGTCGACTGGCCTGTGGCGCGCGGAAGGCACCGCATTCTCGGCGTTGAACACCTCCGTCGTGCTGCCGTTCGTGGTGGCCGGATTTACCGGCGACCTGGCAAGCACCGCCGGAACAGGTGATGGCGGTGGCGGAGACGGTGGTGGCAGTGGTGGCAGTGGTGGCAGTGGCGGTGACGGCGGCGCTGGCGGCGCGGGAGCCGAAGGCGCCATCCGGTTCGCCGACGTCCGGCTCTACGACAGCGCCAGCCGGCTGCTCGGCAGCGCGGTGTCGGACGGCAGAGGCCTGGTGACGCTGCGCGCCAATGGCATCGTCGGCCCCTTCCTGGTCGAGTACGTCGGCAACTCCAAGGCGGAATACTTCGACGAAGGGCTCGCCTCGGTGCGCAATGCCGACGCCTGGGTGCCCTTCCCGGCCACCGAAAAAATCAGCGTCTGGGTGCTCGATCTCAAGCGCGGCATCGTTGCATCCGCATTGACGAATGCGGCCGCCGAAGAGATCAGACGCAGCGGCGTGCAACCCGTCACTGCGGCCATGGTCAGCGCGGCCAACGAAAAGATGCGCTCGGCCTTCAACGCACTGTTCGCCACCTCCGGGGTGGCTGTGACTGACATCACCCGGATGCCGTCGCTGGTTTTCAGCCTCGATTCGATGCGCCAGTTCAGCACCAACCCGGCGGGCCAATACGCGCAGGTGCTGACCTCGCTGGCTCGCAGCGCAGCACAGTTCAACCCGTCATTGCCCAATCCTGCGCGCGAGATGACCAAACAGCTGACCCGTGATCTCACCGACGGCGTCATCAATGGCCAGGACAATACGGGTGCGGCCGTTGCGTCGTCCGGCAGCAAAGCTTACGAGCCTGCTTTGCTGCCGCAGAGCGTGGCCAGGCAGACAGCCGGCACGCTTGTCATCGCGACGCTCGGCAGCGGATCGGTCAATCCCACGAGCAGCGTACCAGCGGTGGCCTGTCCCTCGGGAAGCGGCCTGTGCTACCCGTGGGGCACCTCGGTCACTCTCACCGCCCAGCCCGGCGCCTCGGCAAACTTTCAAGGCTGGAGCGGCGCCTGCGCGGGCACCAGTTCGTGCCAGGTGACCATGAGCGGCGACAAGACCGTGACAGCCACCTTCGGATCTACTGCGGCCACCGGCTTCACTCTCAGTGTGGTGGTCGCCGGCAACGGCTCGGTTGCGTCGGCGCCCACCGGCATCACCTGCGGCAGCGATTGCAGCGAGTCCTATGCTCCGGGCACCAGCGTCAGCCTGACCGCAACGCCCGCTGCCGGATCCACATTCACCGGCTGGAGCGGCGCGTGCGCGGGTCTCGGCACCTGCATCACGACCATGAATGCCGCGAAGAGCCTGACCGCCAACTTCGCGCTCGCGCAAAACGCGCTGACCATCTTCAAACTCGGTGCCGGCAGCGGCACGGTCGCGTCCGCTCCGGCGGGCATCACCTGCGGCGCAACTTGCACCGCTGCGTATGCCGGCGGCACCTCGGTCACCTTGACCGCCACGCCGGC
>JAYVOV010000081.1:0-9592 GCA_043757735.1 Burkholderiaceae bacterium | reverse complement strand
CTGGCGGCGCCACCGAAAGCATCGAGCGCCGAGCCAACTGCCCAGCCCGCGAGGGCAGACAAGCCGAAACCGACGGTGGAATGAAGTGCCATCGTCGCGCCCTTGAAGCGCGGATCGGCGCTGGCGCTCATGCCGGCCGTGAGAGAACCCGAGTCGGCCGGCACGGTCACCGCATACAGCAGGACCAGCACCAGCAGCGCCACCGGCGAGCCACCCGCCAGGGCGCCGATCGACAGCGCAACCAGGGCCGAGACGACCTGAATCACGGAGACGGCGCGGTGGCGCCCGAATCGGATCGAGAACTCATTGCCCAGGATGCTGGCCGGCATCGCCAGCAGCGTGACCAGCACACTGACCGTAATCGGTTCGAGCAAAGCGGCGTTGCCATGGCGCGCCGCGACATAGGTCCAGAAGGCGACGATCCAGGTCCGCATGCCGTAGAGCTCGAAACAATGCGCTCCATAACCCAGGATGTAGCCCATCGCGGTCCGATTGCGCAGGACAGGCCGGAAATCAAGCAGGGCGCCAGCCGGCGGCGGCGGCGCTCTGGGTGCCATCGCCCACGCGGCGACGACCATCACCAGCGGGCCCAGACCGGTGAGCACGAACGACCAGCGCCAGCCCAGCGAATCGGCTACCAGTTGCGACACCAGAAACGACAAACCGACACCAAGCGAAAAACTGGCGGTGTACAGCGTGATGCTGCGCGAGGCGTCGCCCGGCTCGAGACGATCGGTGAGCGCGCGCAATCCGGGCATGTAGGCCCCGGCGAAGCCGATACCGGCCAGGCCCCAGAGCAAGGCAGCGGACAGCAGCCCCTGGGCGAGCCAGCCGAACGCCATCGTCGCCACCGCGCTGAACAGCGAACCGGCCAGCAGCAGGCGGCGGGCATCGATGCGGTCGGTGAGTGAACTGAGCACCGGCACCGCCAGCATGTAGCCGGCGGCATACGCTGCCGCCAGCAGCCCGGCCTGCGCATTCGACAAACCCCACAGGGGAATGAGGTGCTGCGCCATCACGGCAGGAACGACCACATGCGGCAGCAGGTTGCCCACCTGCCCCGCACACATCGCCCAGATCAGCGTCTTGCCGCGCATGAAGCAAGGGTACCGCAGGGGGGTTTCGGAAACGCCGCTACCGTGCCGGATCGACACCATGGAAACCGCCGCTCGCCGTCCCATTGGTCCTGCAGATAGGTCACCAGTCGCGTGGTGTCGGGCAGCTGGCCGAAGCGTGCGCTGCTGGCGCTCGCCGCGACGGTGAGCAGGCGCTGGAGATCGGCCGACGGCAGCAGCCCATGCGCCGCGACCAGCACCACCGCCACCGCCACCGCCACCGCCATCGCCATCGCCACCGCCAGGTCAACCAGCCAGATCTGCCAGCTCGCCAGCCAGCGCGGCGGCGACCCTAGCGAGCCATCGAGCGCGCTCACATGAAGTTCTTTACCCGGGTGCGGCCCGCCGCCAATTGCCGGGCCAGCGCCCGCACGCGAGCGAACCGTTTTTGCCGCTGCCGCACACGTCTGCAGAGCTGGTCTGGCTAAGATGGCAATCTGCCCGACGCTCTCGAGGCGCGGGCAGGATTCAACTCCGACAGCCTCCTAAACGAAAGACCACCATGGCCGACCATCTGATTCCCACGCCCGCCCTGCATCGCTGGGTGGTCGATCTCTTCCGCGCGGCGGGTTCGAGCGAGCGCGAAGCGTCGCTCACCGCCGATCACCTGGTCGGCGCAAATCTGGCGGGCCACGATTCACATGGCGTCGGCATGGCGCCGCGTTATGTCGATTCCCTGCTCAACCAGGAGCTGCGATTGAACCAGACCGTCTCGCTGCTCAGCGACACCGGGGCAATGATCTCGGTCGATGGCAAGCGCGGCATGGGTCAGTCGGTCACCTATCAGGCGATGGAACTGGCGATCGGACGAGCGCGCCAGCACGGCGTGTGCGTGATGGGACTGCGCAACGCGCACCACCTGGGCCGTGTCGGCTATTGGGCCGAGCAGGCGGTCGCCGCCGGCATGGTTTCGATCCACTTCACCAATGCAGTCAGCCGCAATCCCATGGTCTCGCCCTTCGGCGGTGGCCAGGGCCGGTTCAACACCAACCCGTTCACCGTCGGCATTCCACGCCGTGACGGCGGCCCGATCATTCTCGACTTTGCCACCAGTGCCGTTGCACACGGCAAGGTTCGGGTCGCCTACAACAAGAAGGTGAAGCTTCCCCCGGGCTGCCTGATCGATGCCAACGGCGAACCCACCAACGACCCCGCCGTGATGTTCGAGCCCGCGGGCGGCCCGCACGGCGCGCTGCAGCCCTTCGCGCGCCACAAGGGCTTCGCACTGGCGATGGTCTGCGAACTGCTGGGCGCCGCGCTGATCGGTGGCGAGACCACGCAGCCGCCCAATATGCCGCCAAAGTTCGGGGTCTGGAACAACATGCTGGCCATCGTGTTCGACCCTGCCAGGCTCAGCGGATCGGAGGGCTTCGAAGCCGAAGCGCGCAGCTTCGTGGCCTGGGTGCGCACCGCAAGCCTGTCGGCCGATGGCAGGGAGCTCGGCGGCATCCTGATGCCGGGCGACCCGGAACGGCGCATGCGCGAAGTGCGCGCGCAGCTCGTGCCGGTCGATTCGGGAACGCTCGCCCAGATGGACAATGCCTCTGCCGCGGTGGCGGCGCGGTTCGGTCAATCGCCGGGCCCCCTGTCCGCGCTGGAGCGCAGCTCCTGAGGCCCGCGAGCCGTCTGACCCGCCGCTGGCCTGACCCAGACCAGCGGTCAGCCAGGGAGCAGCCAGCGATCATCGCGGGTTCAAGCGGACATCTCGCGAGCCCCGGTCTCGATCTCGGCCTGCGCCTCATCGAGCACCCGCGGTGCCGCACCACCGAGAGGGTCCCAGACGATCAGGTGCAGCGTGCCGTCGTGAGCCTCGGCCAGCGCGGTCAGGCTTTCGACCCAGTCGCCATCGTTGCAGTAGAGCGTACCTTCGATCTCGCGAATCTCGGCTTTGTGAATATGGCCGCAGACCACGCCGTCGAGGCCGCGGCGCCGCGCCTCGCGGGCCAGCGCTTCTTCAAACTGGCTGATGAATGACACCGCGTTCTTGACCCGATGCTTCAAGTATTGCGACAAAGACCAGTAGCGCAGGCCCATCCGCGACCGGGCCCGGTTGAACCAGTGATTGAGCGCCAGCGCGCAGGTGTAGAGCGCATCGCCCGCATAGGCCAGCCACTTGGCGTGCTGAATCACGCCGTCGAACTGGTCGCCGTGGATCACCCACAGGCGTCGGCCATCCGCCGTGGTGTGAACCACTTCGTCGACCACCTCGATATCGCCGAACGACAGGCCAGCAAACTGCCGCGCGAACTCGTCGTGGTTGCCCGGCACGAAGATCACACGCGTACCCTTGCGGGCCTTGCGCAGCACCTTCTGGACGACGTCATTGTGAGTGCGGTGCCAGTACCAGCCGCGGCGCAGCTGCCAGCCGTCGATGATGTCGCCCACCAGGTGAGCGTGTCTGACTCGTTGTGCCTGAGGAAGTCCAGCAGATAGTCGACCTTGCAGCCCGGCGTCCCGAGATGCACGTCGGAGATCCAAAGCGTGCGATGCCGATGCACACCCGGCTTGTCTTGGCGTTGCTTGTCGTGGAACAGCTTGCCTTGCGCGGGCGGCTCACACGGGTTCAGCGCCCGTCTGGGCAACGCGTCGTGCGGCGCTGACGGGCTCTGGCCTGGCAGGTCTGGCAGGTCTGGCAGGTCTGGCACTCGCATATCACCTCTCCGGTTTCGACCATTTGACGTGGCATCGATGACGCGATGATTACGGCCTTCTCATCAGGCGCTGGCCCATTCGGATTTGTGTTCCTTGCGTCACTTCCTCGCAAAGCACGAAGCCGGGCGGCGCGAAAACGATGATCGTCGAGCCATGCTCGAACCAGCCAAGCTCCTGACCCTTGGCGTATGCGGCGTTGCATCGCATGACGTTGGGCCCTCGATACCGCAGGTTGAGCAGAACGTTCACGCAGTGCAGCCGCATGCTGGCCACCAGCACTGCCGCGACCGGCACCAGGGTGATCGGATATCCGCCATCGCGCAGACGGGTTCTGATCACAGCTCTCTCGTTCCTGCAGAACAGTCGCTCGATTCGTTGCAGGGCGATCGGGTTCACATTCCAGGTGTCGCCAGTGATGTAGGTGACCTGCTCGACGACGGCATCGGCCATCGCATGGAAGCGGTGGTACATGGCGGAAGTCAGCCGCAGTGTGACAAAGCAGCCGTCCTGGTAGACACGCGGCGCATGCGCATCGCCGAACAGGTCCGCGAGCTTGTACGGAAACCCTTTTGCCTGGAATACAGCGTCGCCATCGATGGCCCCGCAGGCGCCCACGATCGCATCGCAGGGGCTGGTAAGCACAGAGGAGTCGGCATCGACAGCGCGCGCCTCTGGTCGCAACTCGCGGGTGAAGCAGTCATGCAGGCTCTTGAATGCCGATTTCTTCGCATCGCTCAGGTCGAGGTCGGTGAAGAGCCGCCAGATCGCCATCGACAAATCACGCACCAGCGGATTCTCGATCTGGCTGAACCAGCCCATGAAACGGGTGATCTGGATCCGCGGAATGCGGTTGGTCAGCAGGAAATTCAGATCCTCGTCGCGGATGATCCGTGCAATCAATTGTCGTGTCGTCATGGGTTTGTCAAACAAGTTGGATAGACAGGATGGTTTTGATCCCCTGGAACACCATGAGCGCAACCATCGTCTTGTACGCACTCGGAGCGGGCGCCATCGCCACCACGTTGCCGCGCCTGAAACAGCGGCTTGAACTGTCGCGCGCCAAGCATCGTTCGCTGGCCGGTCACTCCAAGCTCTCCAAACGCATCGCCGCCCAGGTGCCTTACTACGGCTTCGACGAAGCAGCCTTTTATGCCTGCGACGGCGCGGGCAGGGAGATCGTCGCCCGCCGGCGCGTCGGCTTCGAGCGCCTCGCCGCGCTGTATCAGGCACGCTTTCCGAAGTCGCGCAGGCTCACCGCAAAAACCGCCGTCGGCCTGTCGGACCTCCAATTCACCAGCGCCTATCGGGTGCCCTTCCCGTTCGCGCGTCACGTCAAGGCCCACTTGGACGCCGGCAACTTCGTGCAGTCCTCCGAGGGCGTCACCCTCACCGACCTCGACGGCAATTGTCTGATCGATCTGACCGGTTCCTACGGCGTCAACGTCTTCGGCTATGACTTCTACAAATCGTGCATTCGCGAAGGCAGCGCGCGGGTGCAAGACCTCGGGCCGGTGCTCGGGGCCTACCACCCCGCGCTCTCCTGGAATGTGCAGCGGCTGCGAGAAATTTCCAAACTCGATGAGATCTCTTTCCACATGTCCGGCACCGAGGCCGTCATGCAGGCGGTGCGCATCGCGCGATACCACA
This sequence comes from Burkholderiaceae bacterium, assembly GCA_043757735.1. GTDB lineage: Bacteria > Pseudomonadota > Gammaproteobacteria > Burkholderiales > Burkholderiaceae_E > Quisquiliibacterium. Next base: position 4,178 of record JAYVOV010000081.1, on the reverse strand, counting down.
CCAAAAAGTCGCATCTCGTGCGCTTCTGCGGGGCGTATCACGGCTGGTGGGAAGACGTTCAGCCAGGCGTGGGCAATCCGCTGGCGCCGCACGAGACCTACACGCTCGCAGAGATGAACGGGCGCACCTTGCACGTGCTCGCCACCCGCCGCGACATTGCCTGCGTGCTGGTCAATCCATTGCAGGCACTGCACCCCAACCGCAACGCACCGGGCGATTCGGCGCTGGTCAACAGTTCGCGCAGCGCGGGATACGACCGCGCCGCCTATACCGAGTGGCTGCGCCGTCTGCGCGAGGTCTGCAGCGCACGCGGCATCGTCCTGATTTTCGACGAAGTGTTTGTCGGATTCCGGCTGGGCCGCGGTGGCGCCCAGGAATACTTCGGCGTGCCGGCCGACATCGTCACCTATGGCAAGACCCTTGGCGGTGGTCTGCCGGTCGGCGTGGTCTGCGGCCGCGCCGACTTGATGAAACGCTTTCGCGACGAGCGGCCCGCCGATATCTGCTTCGCGCGCGGCACCTTCAACGCCCATCCGTATGTGATGGGCGCGATGCAGGTGTTTCTCGAACGACTCGAGACGCCTCAGGTGCAGGCCCTGTACAGGGACCTGGAACCGATCTGGAATCGCCGCGCCGCGACGCTGAACCAATGCCTCGAATTTGCCGGCATGCCGGTCCGCGTGGCCAACCTGTCGACGATTTGGACGGTGTTCTATACGCAGCCGTCGCGCTACAACTGGATGCTTCAGTACTACCTGCGGGCCGAAGGCCTGGCGCTCAGCTGGGTCGGCACCGGCCGCCTGATCTTCTCGCTGAATTTTACCGAAGCCGACTTCGAGGACGTCGCAGCGCGCTTCATGAAAGCGGTCCAAGCGATGCACGTGGACGGCTGGTGGTGGTGCGACGAGACCCTGACGAACAAGTCCATCAATCGTCGCATCCTGCGGGAAATGATCGCACAACGTTTCTGAGCCGGATCGCTGGTTGGCCGCCAGGGTGAAACCGCGCGGTGCGCGGATCAGGCCGCTGACCACCCGGCCCGCTCAGTGCCGCTGACTGGCGTGCATCGGATCGATCAGTTCCCCGCGCATCAGGCACAAGGGCGCCTTGCAGTACAGCCTGGCATCGTTGAAGGGATCGGTGAGAATCTTGGTCATCCACACGAAGCCGGTCTGCAGGTCTCGGATGAAAAACAGGTGCACCGTCCGGAACAGCAGGCCGCCGCCGCCAATCACTAACCAGGCCATGCCGACCTGTCGCGCGAAGGCGGTCTTGTCGAGAGCGGGCTCGATCAGCCCGGACAAATCCGGATCGACAAACAGCACGACCGGCGCGATCGCCCAGACGGTCATCAAGACAACCTTGCGCCGCAGGTTGTAGCCCACCTTGATCTCTTCCTTGTGTTCGTGGGTGGCCTCGTTGGCCACGTCGTAGGTCTTGGGTTCGAAGAAAAAATGACCGATCTGGCGGCTGGTCATCGAGATCAGCCAGGCGATCAAAGCCGCCATTGCCGGATCAGAAAATAAGACGACGTACGCAGCCAGAAAACCAATGGCGCTCACGAAGTGCAGCGCCTGATTGATCCGGCTGTGGTGGTAGTAGCGGTGATCGTCCCAGCGCTGAACTCGCAGCGCCTCGAGAAACTCTTTCACATGGCCTCCTTGCCGGCGAAGATCGAAATGATTGATGCGCCGTCGAGGCTAGGCGGCATTCGCTACGGTTGCCTTACCGAACGATGACAAACCCTTGAAGATTGAGCCATGGAACGATGACGGCCCCCTTGCGCCACGTCTTTTCGCTGTGACTTTGCGGATTTCATCAAACGGTCTCGAGCGTCGGCCACTCATTGCGCTATGACAATTCGCCCAGCGTCGGATCCAAACGGCAATATTCCCTTCGTCTCGGAGACGATCCGCACATCGCGTGTGACGCTGCGCCTGGCGGTCGTCACCGAGACCTACCCACCGGAGATCAATGGCGTCGCGTCCACTCTGGCACGCTTCGTCGAAGGCCTCTCCGAGCGCGGACACCTGGTCGAGCTGCTGCGGCCGCGCCAGAGCCGTGACTTCGCAAGTGCCTCTCACGGTATCAGCGCGACATCCGGCCCGCCGCGTGACTACGCAGAGATCCTGTTCAAAGGGGTTGCCGTCCCACGGTACCCGAACCTGCGCATGGGTCTGCCCGCTCGCCGCGCCCTGCTTAAACGGTGGTCGATGCAGCGCCCCGATCTCGTCCACATCGCGACCGAAGGCCCGCTCGGGTGGTCAGCGCTGCAGGCCGCCCGGAAACTGCGGTTACCGGTGTCCTCGGACTTTCGGACCAACTTCGACGCCTACAGCGCACACTACGGCATCGGCTGGCTGCGCCAGCCGATTGCAGCGTATCTGCGCCGTTTTCACAATCACACGCAAGTGACGATGGTGCCCACCCAGGCGATGCGTGTCCGGCTGTCAGCGCTGGGCTTCGAGAACCTCGAAGTGGTGGCGCGTGGCGTCGACACGCAACTGTTCAGTCCCGCCCGGCGCAGTGACGCCTTGCGTCAGACCTGGGGCGTACAACCCGACGCACCGGTGGTGCTGCATGTCGGGCGCCTCGCACCGGAGAAAAATCTCCCGGCGCTGGGCCTTGCTTTCGATGCGATCCGTCAGCGGCGCCCGGACGCCAAGCTGGTGCTGGTGGGCGACGGGCCTTTGCGGTCGCGACTGCAGTGGCAATATCCCGATGCAATCTTTGCCGGCATGCGATGCGGCGACGATCTGGCAGCCCACTATGCGTCGGCCGATGTCTTCGTGTTTCCAAGCATGACAGAAACCTTCGGCAACGTGACGCTGGAAGCGATGGCCAGCGGCCTGGCGATCGCGACCTACCGTTATGCAGCGGCGGCTGAACATCTCGAGCATGGCGTCAATGCACTGCTCGCCCCCTTCGATGATGCCAAGGCTCTGGTCGCACAGGCAGTGGCGCTGGTCGCGGAACCCGCCAGGGCGCGCTGTCTGGGCGCCCACGCGCGATGCGCCGCCGAACAGCTCGGATGGCCGCGCCTCGTCGATCAGCTGGAAGCGGTGATGCGCCGGACCGTCGCCACCGCCGAAGACGACCCGGTGTCAGGAATACTGCGCACCCCGGACAGGGCCAAATCTGGCCCGCATTCGACCGCGACGCGGCTCAAGCACCCGCGTGCACGACCTTCGGTTCCTTGATCGGCAGATTTGCCAGGTAGCGCACCCCGAACAGCTTGCCGACCACGCTCGCGGTGGGTGGCTCGGTGCCCAGGCTGATCACCATCCCGAAGCTGCTCGTCATGAAGGGCGTCAGTGCGGTGCCCGCCGCCAGCAGGATTGGGCGGGCGTCGCGGCGGGTGCGGAAATCGGGCCGGGTTGTGTCACTCGATCGTACTCCGTGGAACAAGACGCCGAACCCTGGATATCGGCTGACGACGAGCCCATCCGACAGTTCTCAGCCAGGCTGCAAGCCCACCACACACTCCATGGCGCTGTCGCCGCTGGCCCCGCAAGTCCATAGCGAGAATTCGGCATCGCCCCGAGCGCTGCCGCGAACTGTCACCGGGTCACCGCAGAACAGGGGTGCTTTGGCCCGAAAGCTCATCTGCGTGACCCGCGCGCGTGGAAACCATTCGCGAAACGTTTCGGCCAGCAAAATGGCCTGCAGGGGCCCGTGCACCACCAGCCCCGGATAGCCACCCACCCGAGTGGCATAAGGCAGGTCGTAATGAATACGATGCGTGTTGAAGGTCAGCGCCGAGAACCGGAACAGTACCGCTTCGTCGACCGGCCACACGCATTCGCGCTGGGCTTCGCGCACGGCCGCTGCGCCTGGCGCGGGCGCAGGCGCGGCCTTCGCCGCACCCAGAAAAACCGCCTTGGTGCGCTCGACGATGACGACCGCGCCGCCCTGTTCGATTCGATGCTCGTGGGTGAGGAAGACCATCGGTCCGCGCGACCCTGTCTTGCCGGTCATGTCGAGAATTCGCGACACCTTCTCAGTCGGTTCGTTCAGGCGCAAGGGCGCATGAAACTCGACCTCGGCGCCCGCCCACATGATCTGGTCGAGCGCGATCGGCGGCAGCAGCGATCGCGTTCGCGGCGAGCCGTCGTCGGCCAGTTGCGCGCTGGGCGTTCGGTCAAGAAAGTGCAGCCAATGCCAGAGCGGTGGCAGGC
>JAYVOV010000080.1:0-2601 GCA_043757735.1 Burkholderiaceae bacterium | reverse complement strand
GCGAGACTGGGGTTGCATAACCAGCCGCCCGGATCACCGCTACGCCGGGCACGTTCTGCGAGGCCATGGTGACCACGAACAAGGGTATCGCCACGCCGGTCAGGGCCTGCCAGGAGAACTGCGGCGTGGTCCAGACTGGCTGCGCCCACTGCCACTGCACCGTCTGGATCTGGATCAGCCCCTGGGCTGCGGCCACTGACACGCCGGTGGCGAAAGCGCCGATCACGGCGTAGCGCGGCAGCACACGGCGACCGAGCAGGTACACGACGAACATGCCTGCCACCAGACCGAACTGGGTCTTGAGCGACACAAACGCATCGAGCCCGAAGCGCAGCAGCACGCCGGCCAGCATGCCCGAGGCGATCGCGACCGGTATGCGGTTCATGATCCGCTCGAACAGGCCCGAGAACCCGACGAAGGTCATCAGCAGCGCCGAGACGATGAAGGCGCCGATTGCCTCCGGCAGGCTGGCGCTGGCGCCCGCGCCGATCAGCAGGGCCGCACCCGGTGTGGACCAGGCGGTGACCACCGGGGTGCGCCAGCGCAGCGACAGGCCGATGCAGGTGAGGCCCATGCCCAGTCCGAGCGCCCACATCCAGGAGCCGATCTGTTCGGCGCTGGCGCCCATGGCCGCGGCGCCCTGGAATACGATCACCGCCGAACTGGTGAACCCCACCAGAACGGTGACGAAGCCGGCGACGATGGTCGAGGCCGAGAAGTCAGACAGAAGCACCAGGCCGGGCCGGGGCGGCTTGGCCTTGCTCAAGGGCATCGGCAGGCGCCCGGCATCAATCTCGCGCCGGCATCAGAAAGTGCCGGGACATGAGAAGGTGCCGGGACATCAGAAAGTGCCGGGAACCAGAATGGAGCGGTCGACCTCGCGCAGATCGCGCCTGCCGCACAATGCCATGGTCAGGTCGAGTTCACGGGCGATGATCTGCAGGGCCCTGGTCACGCCTTCTTCGCCCATCGCGCCCAGGCCGTACAGGAATGATCGGCCGATGTAGGTGCCGCGCGCACCCAGTGCCACTGCCTTGAGCACATCCTGGCCGCTGCGGATGCCGCCATCCATGTGGACCTCCATCTTGTCGCCGATTTCAGCGACGATGGCCGGCAGCGAGGCGATCGACGACAGCGCGCCATCGAGCTGACGCCCGCCATGGTTGGACACGATGATCGCATCGGCGCCGGTGTTCAAGGCCAGCTTCGCGTCTTCGACATCCTGGATGCCTTTGAGGATCAGCTTGCCGTCCCAGCGCTTCTTGACCCACTCGACGTCGCCCCAGTTCAGGCGCGGGTCGAACTGATCGGCGGTCCAGGCCGACAGCGACGACATGTCGGCCACACCCTTGACGTGACCGACGATGTTGCCGAACTGGCGCCGCGAGGTGCCCAGCATCCCCAGGCACCAGCGCGGCTTGGTCATCATGTTCATGATGTTGGCGATGGTGAGTTTGGGCGGCGCCGACAGCCCGTTCTTCAGGTCTTTGTGGCGCTGGCCCAGGATCTGCAGATCGAGCGTGAGCACCAGCGCGCCGCAGCCGGCGGCCTTGGCGCGATCGATCAGGCCGGCGATGAACTCGCGGTCGCGCATCACATAGAGTTGAAACCAGAACGGTCTGGTGGTGTGCGCCTTCACGTCTTCGATCGAGCAGATGCTCATGGTCGACAGCGTGAAGGGCACGCCGAACTGCTCGGCCGCGCGCGCGGCGAGAATCTCGCCGTCGGCGTCCTGCATGCCGGTCAGGCCGGTGGGGGCAAGGGCCACCGGCATGGTGACATCGGTGCCGACCATGGTGCCGCGGATCGAGCGGTTCTCAAGGTTCACGGCAACCCGCTGGCGCAGCTTGATGCGCTGGAAGTCGCTCTCGTTGGCGCGGTAGGTGCTTTCGGTCCACGAGCCGGAGTCGGCGTAGTCGTAGAACATCCGGGGCACGCGCGCCTGATGCAGGCGGCGCAGGTCTTCGATGCAGGTGATGACGGTCATGTCGGCGGGTCTCCTCGGCGCCCATGGTAACGAGGGCTGGTGGCGGTGGACAGCGGCCGATTCCGGATTATCCCGCAGGGCGCACCGGTACCCGGATGTTCCCGGAGGCGGCCGACGGTGTGCGAACTCTGCCAAGACCCATTGCGCGAGAGCGATTCCCGCCTGCTCGCGGTAGAACTCGGCTGCCCCCTCAGATCTTCAAGCGCGCCGGGGTGCAGCCAGAAGTTCATTTGAATTCGGCGCTCCAGCACGCGGGCGTACGCAACGCCGACGGCCTTCAAGGTATCAGCGTGCCTCGGCCAGTGCCAGGTTCGCCGCGAGCCAGAGCATGAGAGAGCCGCCGAAGCCTTCGAGCAGTGCGGCCAGCCGCGCGTCTGGTGTCACCCTGTGGGTCAGCTGGGCCGTTGGCCAGGCGACGAACAGGCACCACAAAGTGCCGTTGAAGCAGAAGATCAGCCCCAGCACCGCCATCGCCAGGGCGGGGTTCGCGGCGTCCCGGCTCACGAACTGCGGCAGGAACGCGAGGAAGAACAGCGCCACTTTGGGATTGAGCATATTGGTGAGGCAGCCCTGGCGAAAGGCTCGGCAGACGGCGCCCCGGTTCGGGGGGCGTA
>JAYVOV010000079.1:0-9638 GCA_043757735.1 Burkholderiaceae bacterium | reverse complement strand
TCTACGTGCTGTTACCGACCATGATCGGGAGATCCGCCTACTGGCAGTTCACTACGCCAGACAAGTGCAGCATCTGATGACCGATCCCCGGTCGGTGGCTGTGCTGGATGTGGTCGAGCGGTACGCTAACGGGGGGGCAACCGATGCTCAGAGGGCCGCCGCACAGGCCGCCGCACGGGCCGCCGCACGGGCCGCCGCAGGTGCTGCCGCACAGGCCGCCGCGTGGGCCGCCGTAGACGCTGCCGCACGGGTCGCCGCACGGGCCGCCTCACGGGCCGCATGGGTCGCCGTAGGGGCCGCCGCAGGGGTCGCCGCACGATCCGCCGCGAGGGCAGCACAGGCCGTCGAACTGCGGCGGGTGTGCGCAGCGATAAATGCAGGCAGTGACCCGTACTGATGGCAGCGTTTGCAGTGCAAAAAATTGGGGAGAGAGAACCATGAAACGCAAACTGATTATCGCCGCTGTTCTCGCCGCATATCTCGACGGCCACGGTCTGCTGCGCGATGGCGTATGGGTGCCAGATCATGACTGACCCCATCGAAACGGTTGAGCTACCGAGATTCCCGACGCGAGCGATGATCGAGGCTGGGACGGCTCAGACGCTGCGGAGCGCCGGCAAGCATCTGCGTGAGTTTGATGCGGCTGACGAGCTGCACCGCGCCCGAGGCGAGGCGATTGCGGTGTACCTGGCAATGATCGGAGCACTGTGATGATTGACCCACAGCGGCCGACGGCCGTTCCATGGCCAACGCACCCCGACCCCTATGTGCCGTATCTCGATTTGCAATGGGCCTGGAGCGTGGCCTACCAGGGAACAACCACCGGAGACCTGATCATTGCGCTCGTCAACGAATGCAGACTGCTGCGAAAACGGGTCAGCGGTATTGCCCAGGTTGCAATCGAGCAAAGCAATGCCTTGCAACCGGCGCAGCGGCCGACCGCCGAGGATATCGAGCGGTGCGAGGAACTGTTGCGCCGGCTCACCAGGTCGGCGGCGCTGGGCGCGATGATGAACGGTAGGCCGCTGCCGGAATCCGCCCAGGCGCTGGTTTCGTTCGCCCAGCTGATCAAGTGGGCGAAGGCGGGCTGACATGCTCACCCTGACCGACTGCGCCCGGACATGATCATCACCCCTCAAGAGACGTTCATGGACCTCGCGGACGCTGCCGCAGTGCTGTCGTGCGATCCAGAGACGGCGCGCGCTATGGCAGCGGCCGGCGAGATACCTGCGGCCAAGGTCGGCCGGGCCTGGGTTTTCCTGGCCAGCGAACTCGCGGCATACTTGCGGGCACGAATGGCGCAGGAGTGCCAAGGAAAATGGCGATCTACCGTCGCGGTCCGATCTGGTGGGCCGATGTCACGATCAACGGCCAGAGGACTCGGCGCTCGCTTGAAACAGATTCGGTCCAAGAAGCCCGGCGGCGCGAACGAGACCTGATCCGATCCGAGACAGTCAAGCCCAAGGGCAAGACCCTCGAAGAGGCCTTGAGCGCCTGGCTAGACGAGCGCCAGCGCGGACGCAGCGACCTGTCAATCCTGGGTCGTCTGGCGGCCCTGGAACCGGTTCAAGCCAGTCAAGTGAATGACGAGTGGTGCCGCGAGCACCTGGGAGCGCTAGGGGCCGCCAACTACAATCGGCACATTGGGGTGATCCACGCCGCGCTGGCGCTGATCGGCGAACCGTCCAAACTGGCCAAGCGGAAGACCCCACCGGGCAGAACCCGGTTTCTGAGCCGGCCGGAGTGGTCCAGGCTGTACGCCGCCCTGCCCGGCCACATGAAACCGCTGTGCGCGTTCGCGCTAGCCACCGGCCTACGCCAGGAGAACGTCTTGCGCCTGGAGTGGTCGGCCGTCGATCTACCGCGCCGATTGGCCTGGGTAGCAGCGGAGAGCGCGAAGGGCCGCAGACCTATCTCGATACCGCTGTCCGATGACGCGGTGCAGATCCTCACCGGGGCGATCGGTCGCCATGAGCGGTTCGTGTTCACCTGGGGCGAGAAGGTCCGCCGGCCCTACCTGACAACCCCAAAGAACGCGTGGGCCACCGCCATCGAAGCCGCGCGGCTTGAAGGAGTGACATTCCACACCCTTCGTCATACCTGGGCATCCTGGCACATCATGGCCGGCACACCGCTGATCGTGCTCCAAAAGCTCGGCGGCTGGGCGTCGCTTGAGATGGTCCAGCGGTACGCCCACCTGGCACCGGACCACACTGCGCAGTTCGCAAACCGGGTTATCGTTCACGAAACGAAGGAGTGAGCCGTGACCTTGTACCTGCGCGAGAACACATGGTGGGTCGATGCCAAAGTAGGCGACCGGCGGATTCGTCGATCTCTTGGCACATCTGATCACGAAGAAGCAGAAGCACTTGCACGAAGCGTGTGCGCCGTCGCCGAAGAGTTTCGCCCAGAAGGCCCTCGCAGCAAGATGATGCCGCTGATCGCCAAGCGGCATTCAGCCGCGCAACATCGCGCTGCGACCCGTGGGAAGCCCTTCACCCTGACGAAGGCTGAGGTGACTCGCCTATTCCTTCGGGCCGCTGGGCGCTGCGAAGTAACCGGCATCCCGTTCTCGACGTTCCGACCGAAGGGCACCGGCAAGGCGCCCTTCACGCCGACGATCGACCGCATCGACAACGCCGCGCCCTACTCGTTTGAGAACTGCCGCATCGTGTGCCTCGCGGCAAACATTGCGATGAACGAGTGGGGCGAGTGGGTGCTGAAGCGGATGGTCTCATCGTGCATCGCGCGCAACGCCGCAAGGCCCGTTCAATCGCTGCCAATCAGCGTTCCGCACGACGATTCTGTGCCGCCTGAATCTGTTGCGTCCCGGCGCGTTCGCGACACAATCAGGAATATCGGGATCCCGTCCTTTATAAATCAATAGGTTACGGTGGAAACTTCCCCCTCCTAAGGGGAGGGTCGCACGTTCGATTCGTGCCGGAGGCGCCATCTGAAATCAGTACCGGCGCGGCGCTCCAAAGCCGCCGGCACGCGTCTGAGTTTTGCGATCGCAATCAAGTTCCCTGGAGCGCGTAAACTCGAATTCAGCAGCACCTGGGATTCTTGGTGAGATTCAGTTCGCTTGCCCACATAAGAGGACGCAGCCATGGCCGCAAAACTGGTTCTGAAGGGCGGAAAACTTCCGCACATCTGGAACGTCTCCCAGCGGGTTGGCCCAGGCGCAGACGAACCCAACCAGCCCACCGACGTCGAGCTGATGAACACGCTGGTCGCGATGGCGCTGAGACACCCCCAGATCACGCGTTTCGGCATCAAGGGAAACTCGATCACCCCGAACCAAACAGGCGTGTTCGACCCGATCCTGGGGTTCTGGCTATTCCGGTTTCAACAGATTGGCCGACATCCGGCTACCGATGGTGTCGCTTCGCCCGCTCGAGGGACTTTTTTTGCCCCGGGCCAACCCTGGGTCATCGTCACCATCAATGAATTCGCTCGCGACGCAGATCAGGATTTATGGACCACCCTCCACCGCAACACGAACGTCGGCACTGCTTTGCGATCGGAGCTGTCTCGTTGAGTGCCCGTGAGCGCTCTGGCGCACCTGCAGTCCGGGCACGCTCCACCCATTTCGCGCGGCGCAAGTAGATGTCTGAAGACAGCAAAGCATGCCCCGTTTGCGGCGAAACCATCAAAACAGTGGCCATCAAGTGCCGCTTCTGCAATACCGATCTGACGGCCTTCGCGGCGGCTCAGGAACTGGCTGAGGAAAAGCCGCTCTTCACCGGGCACCCGGCGGTCATCGACAGCGTCTGGCAGTGGGGGGCCGTGGTCCTCACCTTGGGCATCGCCTACATCGTCTATTGGCTCCGCAGCCTGGCCATCACCTATGAAGTCACCACCCAGCGAATCCGGGTGGAACGCGGCATCCTGTCCAAGATGAAAGACAGCATCGAGCTGTTTCGGATCGATCACTTCGACCTCCACAAGCCGCTGGGGATGAGGCTGGTCGGTCAATGCGTACTGCACCTGAGCTCATCGGATGCGGGATTTCCAACGATCGTCCTGCGCGGCATTCCAAACCTGGAATCGCTGGCAGATACCCTGCGCGAATGTTCGCTGCGCGAGCGCACGCGAAGGCGGGTGACTACGCTCGTGCAGGCCTGATCACAGCCAATCCACTTTGATCATTCTGCGACCAGGCGGCATTGACCCTGAGCGCAGGCGAACCTAGAGTCGGACTTTCCGTTCGACTGGAGGCACATCGATGCCCGGCCTGCTGCGCGCCTGTCTGGCGAGCCTGACCCTTATCATTGCGATCGCTTCGCCCGCCCTGGCGCAATCGACCTTCCCCGCCAGGCCAATCCGCTTCATCCTGCCGTTTCCGGCGGGCAGCGGCACCGACATCAGCGCGCGCATCATTGCCCAGCAGATCAGCGCGCAGACGGGTCAGTCGGTGGTGGTCGACAACCGCGCCGGCGGCAACGGCCTGATCGCCGCGCAGGCGGCGGCCAATGCCGCGCCAGACGGCTACACGGTTTTCGTGACCACCATGACCACTCAGGTGGTCAATCTTTTTCTCTACAAGAAACTGCCGTATGACCCGGCCAAAGATTTTGCACCGGTGACGTTGTTCAGCAAGTCGCCGATGCTGCTGATCGTGCGCGCCGGCCCCGACACACCCAAGACGGTGGCTGAACTTGCCGATCGAATCCGTCGCAACCCCGGCAAGGTGAGCTTCGCCAGCGGCAATACCTCGTCACGCGTGGCCGCCGAGATGTTCGGTTCGATCATCGGCGCACCGCTCATTCATGTCCCCTACAAGGGCACGCCGCAGGCGATCACCGATGTCATCAGCGGTCAGGTCGACTTCATGTTTCCCGATCTCTCTCCTGCGGTTCCACTGGTCAAGCGCGGCACCGAACCCACACCCTTGAGCCCCGAGCAGTTCGGCGAGTTCGTGCGCGCCGAAATCGAGGTTTGGGGCCGCGCGGTGAAAGCCGCCGGCATTCAGCCGGAATGACAATGCCCGCCGCACTCGACGGGGTGGTCGTGCTCGACCTCACCCAGATCTACAACGGCCCCTACGCCACCTTCATGATGGCGCGAGCCGGTGCCACCGTGATCAAGATCGAACCGCCCCAGGGCGAACACCTGCGCAAGCGCGAGCGATCCAAAGGCGTCACCGTGCCGTTCGCAGCCTTGAACGGCGGCAAGCGCGCCATCACACTGAACCTGAAGAGCGAAGCTGCACGCGAGATCTTTCTCGGGCTGGTCGCCAATGCAGACGTGGTCGTCGAAAACTTTGCCCCTGGTGTGATGGAACGCCTGGGCCTCGGCGCCGCAACTTTGCAGGCGATCAACCCACGGCTGGTCTACGCCTCAGGCTCGGGCTATGGCACCAGGGGCCCGTACCGCGACTATCCGGCCATGGATCTCACCATGCAGGCGATGTCCGGTGTCATGAGCGTCACCGGCATGCCCGACTCGCCGCCGGTCAAAGCCGGCCCCGCCATCTGCGACTTTTTTGGCGGCGCCCATCTGTACGGCGCCATCGTCACCGCGCTGCTGCGCCGCGCGACTACCGGCCAGGGAAGCATCGTGGAAGTCGCGATGCTCGATTCGGTCTACCCGACCCTGGTATCTAATCTGGGGCTGATGCCAGAGGGGTCGACCGAGGTGGTTCGCACCGGCAACCGCCATGGCGGACTGTCGATCGCGCCTTACAACGTCTACCCGGCCAGCGACGGCTACATCGCAATCCTGTCGATCAACGAAAAACACTGGAAAGGCGTGATCCAGGCGCTGGAACTCGGTGAACTCGCCAGCGACCCGCGCTTTGCCGACAGCACCGCGCGCATCCGCAACATGGATGCGGTAGACCAGATGGTGTCAGATCGGTCTATGCACCAGACCCGCGCGGCGCTGTCGGCCAAATTCATCGCGGCACGGGTGCCCTGTGCGCCGGTGCAAGATCTCAACGAGGTCATTGCCGATCCGCATCTGCATGCCACCGGCATGATCCGCTGGATCGACCATCCCGAATACGGGCGCACGCTGGTCCACGACAGTCCGATCGTGTTCAGCGATCTGCCCCGCGAAGACTTCGCGCCCAGCCCGCGCCTGGGCGAACACAATCGCGCGGTGCTGGACGAGTTTCTGGGGCTTGGCAGCGACGCCTATGAGTTGCTCGCGCGACGCGGGGCGTTCGCGCTGGCGAGCGACGAGTGAAACCCGCTTCTCAGCCCAGCAGCTGGCGGGCCAGCACCATCCGGTGAACCTCCGAGGGCCCTTCGCCGATCCGCTTGATCCGCATCTCGCGGTACCAGCGCTCCAGCGGCATCGCCTTGGCCACGCCCATGCCGCCCATGATCTGGATGCAGCGATCGACCACCCGGCCGGCGGTCTCGGTGGCCACCACTTTGGCGATCGACGCTTCGGTCTTGAAGGCCAGGCCAGCGTCGGCGCGGCGTGCGGCTTCGTACACCAGCAATCGCGCCGCCCGCAGCTCCATCTCGCTGTCGGCGATCATCCACTGAATGGCCTGCTTGTCGGCCAGCGGACTGCCGAACACCACCCGTTCGCGTGCCCAGCCGATCGCGATTTCAAGCGCCTCCTGCGCGATGCCGACGGTGCCCGCCGCATACGGCACACGCCCTTCGACCAGCCACTTCTCACACAGCGCGAAGCCCTGCCCCTCTTCGCCAAGCCGGTCCTCGACCGGGATCTCGACATCGTCGAACACCACTTCATACGGCGAGTAGGAACGAATCACCGGGATCTCGGTGAACTTCAATCCTTTGGGTTGCCCATTCACGATGAAACAGGTGATGCCGCCGCGCTGACCCTGTTCGCCGGTGCGCGCAAACACCAGCCCCCAGTCGGCCTGCCTGGCGCCCGTGATCCACATCTTGGCGCCATTGATCACGTAGCGGTCGCCATGGCGAACAGCCCTGGTGCGGATCGAGCGCGCCGGGTCTGACCCGCCGCTGGCCTCGCTGATCGCGACGTAGGCCTTGCTGCCGTCACGGATGGCGGGGATCGCATATTTCTCAATCTGCGCAGGCGTGCCCAGCAAAATGGGATTGGGCGGGTTGGAGCCCGTCGCGCCGCACGCCGGAATGTAGGCGCCCATCCGGCAGCGCGAAGTCTCTTCGACGACAATCGCCGCGCCCAGCAGGCTCAGACCCGCACCACCGTACTGCACCGGCGCGCGGACTGCCCACAGTCCGATCTCCTTGGCCTTGCGCTGCAATGGCTCGAGCAGCTCGGACGGCAGCGAACAGGCGTCATGCTCGACTTTATCCTCGGCGGGCTTGACCTCCTCACGCATAAAACGGCGAGTAGTCTCGCGCAGCATTCGAAGTTCTTCGGGCAATTCAGGGTCATGCAGACTCACGGTATCTCCTTGTCGGGGCGGCGCATTCGGTCACACCCGAGACGTCCGGAACGATTCGCCGATCGGTCCCGCCACTTCGAGCAGCACCGATGGTCGCGCATGGCCACGCCACCGACAAGCGATCGCGCGCGCATGCCCTGGCCGCCACTCGCATCGATACAGGAATCGACACCACAACAGGCACGCACCGCCGGGGCTGCTGTGGCGAGCGCCCGACTGACGCCGACTGCAGCGGTCCTGAATGCGCGCTCCGGTAAAATCCGTTTGATCGGCGGCCGCGCCAGCGCTCGCCCTGAAGTCTCCACCACCCTGACGTTCTCCACCAACCCGAAACTCAGCCACGCCACCCGTGGGCTGGATCTGCCGAGGTCTAAGCGATGCGCCCTCTCGACGGCATCACCGTCATCACCCTCGAACACGCGATCGCCGCGCCCTTTTGCACGCGCCAGCTGGCCGATCAAGGCGCGCGCGTGATCAAGATCGAACGGCCCGGCGTGGGCGATTTCGCCCGCGCCTACGACGAACGCGTACGCGGCCAGGCTTCGCATTTCATCTGGACCAATCGGTCCAAAGAGAGCCTGACGCTCGACCTCAAACACGAAGAGGCGCCCGCCATCATCGGTCGCCTCCTCGACGGTGCCGATGTGCTCGTGCAGAACCTCGCGCCCGGCGCCACGGCCCGCATGGGACTGTCCTTCGAGACCTTGTCGAAGAGCCATCCCCGGCTGATCGTCTGCGACATCTCCGGCTACGGCGCCGACGGACCCTATCGCGACAAGAAGGCGTATGACCTGCTCATTCAAAGCGAGTCCGGCTTCGTGTCGGTGACCGGCAGCCCGGACGAACCGGCCAAGGCAGGCTGCTCGATCGCCGACATCGCCGCCGGCATGTACGCCTACAGCGGTATCCTGTCGGCACTGATCGAGCGTGGACGAACCGGCCGCGGCAAACACCTCGACATCTCCATGCTCGAGAGCATGGTCGAGTGGATGAGCTTCCCGCTCTACTACGCCTTCGAGGGCGCTCCGCCACCGCCGCGAGCCGGCGCCGCGCACGCCACCATCTACCCCTACGGGCCGTTTCAGACCGGCGACGGCAAGACTGTCATGCTGGGCCTGCAAAACGAACGCGAGTGGCAGACCTTCTGCTCGGCAGTCCTGATGCAGCCCGAACTGGCCACCGATGCCCGATTCAACACCGGAGCCCGCAGAACAGCCGCCCGCACCGAGCTGCACGCCCTGATCATCGCGGCGTTCGCGCCCCTGAACGCCGAGCAGGTGCTGTCTCGGCTCGACCACGCCGGGATCGCCAACGCTCACGTCAACGACATGGCGGCGGTATGGGCTCATCCACAGCTTCAGGCCCGCGCCCGCTGGACCGAGGTCGACAGCCCGGCAGGCAAAGTGCCCGCATTGCAGCCCCCTGGACAGACCGACGCGCGGATGGACCCGGTGCCCGGGCTGGGTGCTCACACGCGGCAGATCCTGGCCGAACTGGGATTGACGCCGCAGAAGATCGAAAGCCTGGCGCAGGCCGGCGCTCTCTGAGCAGCCGGCAACCCGGCTGATTGACCGCGGCGCTGGCTGGCCCCGCTGCTGTGGATACTGCGCGAGCGTCTCTTCAATCGCCGAATCGCGCTGCCCGTCGGCTCGACGCTGCTGACTGGCGCCGGACTGGTCTGGTCTGGCTGGCGCCGGACTGGTCTGGTCTGGCTGGCGCAACGCAGCAGCACATTCACCTGAGCTACCAGAGCCCCATCGCCAGGCCCATCGCCAGGGTCTTGCCGATTTCGGCGGCCGCATCGAGGTCTGGCTGCGTGATCACCTTGGCCGCTGCGATGGCCTCTGACGTCTGGGCATGGGTACACACAATGAACGGCTCGGCCACCCGACGCAACCGCCAGCCGGTCACAATTCGATCCAACTGACGCTGCGCGCCGGTGCCATCGGAGCCGGCGCACACGATCGACGCATAGGCTCGCCCGTCGACTTTGCCGAGGATGTCGTAGTAGAGGCGGTCGAACAGATCTTTCATCACCCCCGCCATCGAGCCAAGCATCTCGGGCATCACGAACAGGTACGCGTCTGCAGACAACAGATCACTTGCCCGCACCCGGTTCGCCTCGAGAGAGATCACCGCGCAATCACCAGTCGCCTGCGCCGACTGAGTGGCCGCTTCGGCGAGCGCCCTGCTGCCCCCGGTCACACTCCACCAGGCAATCAGCAGGCTGGCCTTTGAAGCGCCTCCACGCGCACCCGTACCCGTACCCGTACCCGCA
>JAYVOV010000078.1:0-2609 GCA_043757735.1 Burkholderiaceae bacterium | reverse complement strand
CAGTAAACTCGCGCGTCACGGATCTGAGCGGTTTTAGCCACCCACTTTCCCAGGTGAGTCCCTTTCGAGGCTGACCAGGGCAGGCCGAAACTTTCCGTATCGTCAAACCCCAGGATTTTCGCATGGCCAACATTGCATCCGCCCGTAAGCGTGCCCGTCAGGCGGTCAAGCAGAACGCGCACAACTCCACGTTGCGCTCGCGTCTGCGTACCGCCATCAAGTCGGTACGCAAAGCCATCGCCGCCGGCGACAAGGCCAACGCCACCGCTGTGTTCCACTCTTCACAGGGTGTGATCGACAAGATCGCCGACAAGAAGATCATTCACAAAAACGCCGCGTCGCGTTACAAGAGCCGCCTGGCTGCCGCTCTGAAATCAATGACCTGAGTCAGAGCACGGGTCGAGTTGCGCGGCGCCCGAACAGCGCGCTGCCGACTCGCACGATCGATGAACCTTGAGCCACCGCGGCCTCGAGGTCATCAGACATGCCCATGGACAGTGTGTCGAGCGCCAGTCCTTGCGCCTGGATGTGTTCGAAGAGCCTGCGCACGTCTGCAAATTGCGCCAGTTGTGCGGCAGGATCGTCCATGGGCCGCGGAATCGCCATCAGACCGCGCAGCTGCAGTCCCGGCAGCTCGGCCACCAGCCGGGCCAGGTTCAGCGCCTCGACCGGCGCGCATCCGCTCTTGGTGTCTTCGGCGCCGATGTTGACCTGGATGCATACCTGCAGCGAGGCCCGGTGGGCGGGCCGCTGCTCGGACAGCCGGCGCGCGACCTTGTCGCGATCGACACTGTGAACCCAGTCGAAATGTTCGGCGATCGGGCGGGTCTTGTTCGACTGGATGGGCCCGATGAAGTGCCACTCGAGCCGTAAATCGGGCCGCTGGGTCGCGCACTCGCTGACCTTGGCCAGCGCTTCCTGTAGATAGTTCTCACCGAACCGGCGTTGTCCGCAATCGGCCAGCTCGAGCACCCTCGCGGCGGCAACCGTCTTGCTGACCGCGAGCAGCGCGACCTGGTCGGGCGTGCGCCCCGCCGCCCGGCAGGCCGCCGCGATGCGGGATTGAATTGCCTCGTAGCGCTGTTGCAACGTCGTTTCACCGTCCATCGCTCGATTCTACTGCCCGCCGGCCGTGACACCGTGCGCGGGGGTTTGCGGCCGAGAATGGAGGCTCGGAATCGAGCATGGGCCGGGCCCGCGGGCGGCGGCGAAACAGGGGTGAAGAGACATGGACATAGCAGAACTGCTGGCGTTCGCAGTCAAGAACAAAGCGTCTGACCTGCACCTGTCGGCCGGTCTGCCGCCGATGATCAGGGTGCATGGCGACGTACGGCGGATCAATCTGCCGCCGATGGAGCACCGTGATGTCCACGGCATGATCTACGACATCATGAACGACTCGCAGCGCAAGGGGTACGAAGAAAGCCTCGAGTGCGACTTCTCCTTCGCGATTCCCGGCCTGGCACGTTTTCGGGTCAATGCCTTCGTGCAGCAACGTGGCGCCGGCGCCGTGATGCGGACGATTCCGTCGAAAATCCTCACGCTCGAAGAGCTTAAGACGCCGAAGATCTTCGCCGAGATCACGATGCAGCCGCGCGGGCTGGTGCTGGTCACCGGGCCGACCGGATCGGGCAAGTCGACCACGCTGGCGGCGATGGTCAATCACGTCAACGAGAATCTTTACGGCCACATCCTGACCGTCGAGGATCCGATCGAATTCGTGCATGAGTCCAAGCGCTGCCTGATCAACCAGCGCGAAGTCGGGCCCCAGACCCTGTCGTTCAACAACGCCCTGCGCTCGGCGCTGCGCGAGGATCCGGACGTGATCCTGGTGGGCGAGCTGCGCGACCTCGAAACCATCCGGCTGGCGCTGACCGCGGCCGAGACCGGCCACCTCGTGTTCGGCACGCTGCATACCTCGTCGGCCGCCAAGACCATCGACCGGATTGTCGACGTATTTCCGGCCGCCGAAAAAGAGATGGTCAGATCGATGGTCTCGGAATCTCTGCGGGCGGTGATCTCGCAAAATCTGCTCAAGACCAAGGACGGCACGGGCCGTGTCGCGGCGCACGAGATCATGATCGGCACGCCGGCGATCCGCAACCTGATCCGCGAGGCGAAGGTGGCGCAGATGAACGCGGCCATTCAGACGGGGGCGTCGGTGGGCATGCAGACGCTCGACCAGTGCCTGACCGATCTGGTCCGGCGCAATCAGATTTCGATGAGCGAAGCCCGCAGTGCAGCGGCGGTGAAAGACAACTTCCCGGGATGACCGGACGCGCGGTCCCTGGGACGGCGCGCAAGCATGGGCAGGAACCAGCATGGAACGCGAACAGGCCTCGAAGTTTCTACACGATCTGCTGCGCCTGATGGTGGCCAAGAACGGCTCGGACCTCTTCCTGACAGCGGAGTTTCCGCCGGCCTTCAAGATCGACGGCAAAGTGACCCCGGTGTCGAGCGTGCCGCTGACCAGCCTGCACACGGTGGAACTGGCCCGCGCGCTGATGAACGACCGGCAGGCGGCCGAGTTCGAGGCGAAGAAGGAGGTGAACTTCGCGATCAGCCCCAGCAATATCGGCCGCTTCCGGGTCAATGCCTTCATGCAGCTG
>JAYVOV010000077.1:0-9645 GCA_043757735.1 Burkholderiaceae bacterium | reverse complement strand
GAACTGTCCGTCTCATCACTTCGCCCGCCGGGAAAAGCGATCTGCCCGGCATGTTCGCGCATGTGGGTGGGACGCTGGATCAGCAGCACCGTTGGGCCAGCGTCCCTCGCAACGATCGGCACGAGAACCGCAGCCTGCCGCACCGGCGCATCTGCGACCCGCGCGCGGTCACCCACGTGTTCGGGTAGCCAGACTGGCGGCGCAGAGACGCGTGAGCGAATCCATGACGGATGGAGCCGCTCGGCGGGAACTGCCGGCAGATCTGAATAGCGATGGCTGACCGGGATGTCCCGAGGGTCGAGCTTGACCCACGGCGAGACCGCCGGCGACGACGGCACACCCGCGGGGTGGGAACGTTCAGACACGACGGGAAGCTCCGTGCAGGTAGTCCTCGAGCCGGGGGTCGCAGCGCTGGGGGTCGCCGGATGCCTGGCCGGCTGAAGCCCCCGGCGCCAGCCGCGGCCGCCGACTATGCGTCAGGCCGCGGCTCCCACGGGTACCGGGCCGCATCGGCCGGCAATCTTGCTGTCAACCAGCCTTGTGGGCCGACGACTTGCCGGGCAGCTTTTCTTTGATCCGCGCCGACTTGCCCGAGCGATTGCGCAGGTAGTACAACTTGGCGCGGCGGACGTCGCCACGGCGCTTGACTTCGATCGAGGCGATCAGCGGCGAATACAGCTGAAACGTGCGCTCGACGCCTTCGCCCGACGAAATCTTGCGGCAGATGAAAGACGAATTCAGTCCGCGGTTACGCTTGGCGATAACCACGCCTTCGTAGGCCTGCACGCGCTTGCGCGTGCCTTCGACGACATTTACGCTGACGATGACGGTGTCACCCGGCGCGAAGGACGGAATAGTCTTACCCAGGCGGGCAATTTCTTCCTGTTCGAGTTGTGCAATCAGATCCATTTGAGCTCCAGTAACCATCATGATCCGGGCGTTTTGCCGGACGGGGAAGCTGCCTGCCAAACCCTTGCTGCGCGCTACTGCACGTTGCTGCGGATTAGCTGACACCCGTCAGGCCATATTTTTGCCTGAACCGCACCATGCGGTCCTTGCCGGTCAGAGGATGGTGAATTCCCACAGATACAAGGCATCTCGCCAAGGCCACTCGGGGAACCTTAGATTATAACCGATTTATCGCCCTTTTGTCTCATTGAGGTGCGCCAGCAGCACACGCTCGTCGTTGGCATCGAGCCGGCCCTCAGAACGAGCACGATCGACGAGATCCGGGCGGCGCGCCTGCGTGGCCCGCAACGCGTGTTCGCGCCGCCATTTGGCGATCCGCGCGTGATGGCCGGACAACAGGACCGCCGGCACAGTCACGCCCTCGAAGACTTCAGGGCGAGTGAATTGCGGCCCTTCGAGCAAGCCAGCACTGAACGACTCCTCTTCGGCGGAACGGGTGTCGTTCAGCGCGCCCGGCATCAGTCTGACCAGCGCGTCGATCAGCATCATGGCTGGCAGTTCCCCGCCCGACACCACAAAATCGCCGATCGAGATCTCTTCGTCGACATGAAGGTCGAGCAGTCGCTGATCGACCGCCTCGTAGCGGCTCGCCAGCAAGGTGAGGGATGGGTAAAGTGCCAGCCGCCTGACCTGCGCGTGGTCCAGCACCCGCCCGCGCGGCGACAGATGAATCACCGGCGCACGACAACCGCCCTGCGCGCGCTCGATGGCAATGAGGGTCTGGGCGAGCGTCTCGGGCAGCATCACCATGCCTTGCCCCCCTCCGTAAGGTCGGTCATCGATGCTGCGATACGCATCCTGCGCGTAATCTCGGGGGTTCCAGCGGTGCAACTGCCAAAGCCCGCGCTGCAGCGCACGCGCAGTGATGCCCCACTCGGACAAGGCGTCGAACATGGCGGGAAAAATTGAAATCACGTCAAAGCGCATCGACCGCCTTTTTGGGCATCTCAGGCCACGCAGATCGCCGGTTCGCCGGGCTGCCACCGGCGGCACGACCAGTCAGAAATCGAGCGCCCAATCGGCGACGATGCGCCGAGCAGACAAATCGACACTGACGATGTAGACGCCGACGAAGGGAATCATGCGCTCGGGGCCATCAGGCGCTTTGAGACGAAGAATGGGATGAGCACCGTAGTCTTCGACAGCGAACACCAGACCAAGAGCCTCCCCTGCCGGATTGGTGACCGAACAGCCGACCAGATCGCCCCAATAAAACTCGTCGTCGCCACCGGCGGGGAAATCGCCGCGACTGGCCAGAATTTCATGACCCTTCAGAGCGACCGCGGTATCGCGATCGAAGCTGTCGTGCGGCTTGGCTACCAGCATGCCGCCATGCGTACGCGCACGCTCGATCTCGCACACGCGGGGCGCGGGCTGCGCAGCCATTGCGGCAGGGCCCCTTGCGGCGCTCGGCCTGATCCACCAGCGCCGGACTCGGCTCAACACCGACTCTTCCGTCTGATTGTAGGTTTCGACCTTGACCCAGCCGTGAATGCCGTACGCATCCACGATCCGGCCAACGGCGACCAGATCGGAGGGCATGGCAGACGACCCTGCCCCTGTCGACGTCTCGCTCCCGACAGTCTGCCCGCTCGGCGCAGCGGCGTCGAACGAGAGACAAGCCTTGTCCGGCGCCAGGGCCCTGCTGGAAGGCGGCTCAGAGGAGTTGTCTGGCGCAATCGGTTTGCGCCATTGAATTCCCTGCCCGACCGGTCTGCGCACGGGGCGCATCACTTTATTGCGCAACGGCCGTCAGGACATGACGATCAGGACTGACCCGACTCAGGCGCTGGCCTGAGTTTTAGCCGTGAACTGCCGCACCAGACGGGCAACCGCCGGCGACACTTGGGCGCCGTTGCCTTGCCAGTAGGTGATGCGGTCGAGGGCAACCTTCAGGCCCGCTTCGCCTGCAGCGGCGATCGGGTTGTAATAACCAACGCGCTCGATGAAGCGACCATCGCGACGATTGCGCTTGTCAGCTGCAACGATATTGTAAAAAGGACGCTTTTTCGCGCCGCCACGTGCAAGGCGGATGACAACCATGCTGACCCCGATCGAGCCAAAGCCCGCTAAATGATGGATTCGACCCCACAGACATATGGCTGCAGGGAAACCGTAGATTGTAACCTGATCAGTGGCCTGGTATCAACGTGCTCGTGCAAAGCCACTACCGATGAAGCTCGCGCCAGCGCCCGAAGCGGCCCCCGGACCGGAGACACCGACACCGACACCCGCACCGGCACCGACACCGACACCAACCCCGGCACCGGGCGTGGCATAGGCGCCAGCTGTGGCTGGGTATCCGGCCGCAGCTGCTGTCAGACCATGATGAACCGGCGGCACACCCCAGGCATAGCGACGCACCGGCACAACGGCCGAGGATGTCTGGCGCTCAGACTGGGCACGCGTCGCATTGGCACGGGCAATGGTGAGTTCGCGGTCACGGGCCAGCTGTCGGACAGCGAACGCATCGGCCTGCGCACGCCAGTAGTCGCGTTCGACGCGCGCACGCGCCAGCGATCTCTCGTCAGACGCGGATTCGTAGGAACGCACGTGCGTCGTACGGGCGCCCGTCTGCGCATGATCGGAGAAGGTTGAGCGGCCGTCTTCGTCGACTGACAGAAAGACTCGGGTGACCGCCGGGCCGAAGTGCCGGCTGCCTGCCCCCGGCAGAACCGTCGCCTGACCAGGCACGGCGGCTATCGCGCCAGAAGCGGCGCCGGCGGGCACAGCGGCAGCGCCGATCGGTGCAGAGGCTGAACCGGCCAGTACTGAGGCTGAAGGGGCCGGTACTGGGGCTGCGCCGGCCGTAGCGAGCGTCAGCGTCAGCAGCAGCGTCGCCCCAATGCGGGCCGCTCGGTTTGATGGAAAGCGGCTGCCAGGATCGATTGCTTTCATGAACTTCCTCGACTGAGGCCGGGCTTGATCCGGGTTGTCTTTGTTGAGACGCTACAAGCAGCCTGCCGGAGTTGAATCTGGCCCTTTACGGGTCGCTGGTATTCAACCGCCCGGGCCGAACAAAGCCATCTGACCGCTGCGAGAGGGTGGCACGAATTGGCTCAGGTCGAGATTCAATCTATCACGCTGCAGTTGATTTTTCCGACAGGCAAGTTCGAAGCGCAGTCGGATGAGGTCGGCCCAATGTCCCTGCCCTCGCATGCGGTGGTGAAAACGGGAATCGTTGAGGCGACAGGGCTTTTGCGCGTCAGTTTGAGCGGCCTCGCGGGGGGTGTCGCGCATGTCCGCGAGACGGGCCAGCACACGAGCCGCCCGGTCGGGGAAATGCGCATTCAGCCACTCGCAGAATACCTCGCGCAATTCAAGAGGCAAGCGAAGAACAGTGTAGTGCGCGCTCCGCGCGCCTGCTGCTATTGCCTGCACCAGAATCCGCTCGATTTCGGGTTCATTGAGGAAAGGCACGATCGGCGCAACCATGACGCCCACTGGGATACCGGCTTCAGCGAGGCGGCGGACGGTTTCCAGGCGACGCCAGGGAGCCGCCGCCCGCGGCTCCCAGAGCCGGGCGAGTTCGGCATCCAGTGTGGTGACAGTGACATACACCGCGGCGAGCCCTCTGCGCGCCATCGGGGCGAGAAGATCGATGTCGCGCTCCACCAGTGACGACTTGGTGATGATTGACAGCGGATGGTTGCAGGCAGAAAGTACTTCGATCAGCGACCGGGTGAGGCACATGTCGCGCTCGACCGGCTGGTAGGCGTCTGTTGCCGTGCCGAGAACAATGGTCGAACAACGGTACGCACTGTGGCCGAGTTCTTCCCGCAGCAGTCGGGCGGCCGCCGGTTTGGCGAAGAGTCGGGTTTCAAAGTCGCGGCCCGGCGACAAACCCATGTAAGCATGATTGGGGCGGGCGTAACAGTAGACGCAGCCGTGCTCGCAGCCGCGATAAGGATTGATCGATTGTTCGAAAAAAACATCCGGCGACTGGTTTCGGCTGATGATGCTGCGCGCGTGTTCCAGTGTGACAGTGGTGCGGATGCCAGGCGACGGCGACGGCTCGACAGTGTCATCGTTCGTCCAGCCATCGTCGATCGATTCGCGCGTCACGACCTCGAACCGACCGACGGGGTTGGACAATGCCCCGCGGCCCTTGAGAATAACTGGATGAGCCTTGTGCACTGGGGTTGACATGGTCACCGCACCTCGATAACTGTGTTTTAATACAGTATCACATCATGGAACAGATGGCCCAAACATCCTCTCCCAATGCGCCACGCGATAGCTTGGCTAAAAAAGCAACCTGAATCCAGCCAGCGCCGGATTACCGCGCTTGCAAGCACCTTGCTGTGCGTAGTCGGCGCAGCGGCCTTGTATCTCGTGTACATCACAAGGCCCGAAGACGCACCCCTGGCGCCCTCGCGGCGGGTTGTCGCTGCGCCGCCGTCGGCCAAACCCGGGGTTACCAGAGCCGTCGATGCTGTGCTTGTCGAATCGGCGGCCGCTGGCGTGCAGGTCCCGCAGCACGAGCCATCTGAGGCGCCTGCCGCGGACAGACCGGCCGCCACTTCGGACAATCCGGCGCCCGCCGCTGACAGTCCAGCGAACATTGCAAACAAGCCCGCCCGTTCGTCGTCCGAGAAAGGGAACGGCGCCTTGACGGCACTCCCTGGCAGGCCGGCGTCCGTGCCAACCCTGTCCACCCGATCCGCCGTAGCGTCGGGTGCCGGCCTGGCAGCGGGATCGGTAGCAGGGTCGCCAGCAGGGTCACCAGCACCTGCGGGCGGCGCGCCGCTGCCAGGCGGAGACGCACCCCGGACAGCGCCACCGGCCAGGACGGCCATGCCGGCACCTGCAGCCCCGACCGCACCGCCCACCCTGGCCGCGACAGCACTGGCGCAATGCGGTCAGGCAGAATTCCTGGCCAAATTTATCTGCGAAGAGCGGGTGCGCCTGCGTTTCTGCCGAGAGCGCTGGAACACTCACCCCGACTGCATGATCGAGCCGCCGCGAGGCCCCTGATCAGCAGCTGTTCAGAACTGAGCGTCGGCCAGAGCGAGCACACCCGCAGCGCCGCTCACGATCGATGCTGCGAGGCCTGGGGCTTGCGAAAGCACATGGTCAGCATAAAAGCGCGCGGTCGCTATTTTGCCGGTCAGGAATGCTTCGTCGCCACCGCCCGCGGCCAGCCGCTCGCTGGCCACCAGGGCAGCGCGAGCCATCTGCCAGCCGCACAGAACGATGCCCGCCAGCCGCAGATAAGGCACGCTGCCAGCATAGACCGCGCGAACGTCCGTCTTGGCGCCCGCCACGACGAATGCGACGGCCCCTTCGAGCGCTGCGGAGCCGCCAGCCAGGGCATTGCGAATGGCAGCGAGATCTCCGCTGGTGTGCGACTGCAGCTGCGCTTCGATCTTGCGGACCTGCTGGAGAATAGCCCTCGCCATTGCGCCGCCATCGCGCGCCGTCTTGCGGCCGATTAGGTCGTTGGCCTGAATGGCGGTGGTGCCTTCGTAGATGGTGAGGATGCGCGCATCGCGGTAGTACTGAGCCGCGCCGGTCTCTTCGATGAAACCCATGCCGCCGTGCACCTGGACCCCCAGCGACGCGACTTCGAGCGACATCTCGGTCGACCAGCCTTTGACGATCGGCACCAGGAATTCGTAGAAGGCCATGTTCTCGCGCCGCACCTGCGCGTCGGCATGATGATGACCGGCATCGCTGGCTGCCGCCGCCACATACGCGAGTGCGCGAGCGCCTTCGGTCATGGCACGCATCGACATGAGCATGCGACGAACATCAGGATGCGCAATGATCGCCACCGGCCCCGAGGAGCCTGCGACATCGCGGCCCTGCACCCGGTCACGGGCAAAGGCGACCGCCTTCTGATAGGCGCGATCGGCGATCGCTACCCCTTGCATGCCGACCGAGAACCGAGCCGAATTCATCATGATGAACATGTACTCGAGCCCGCGATTTTCTTCGCCGACCAGGTAGCCGACAGCACCCGGCTGGGGCGTTGTGCCCGGGGTCGAGGCCACCTGGAATTTGTCATCGCCGTAGATGAGCACCGCGGTGGGGCTGGCCTTGATACCGAGCTTGTGCTCGATCGACTGGCACCAGACATCGTTGCGTGCGCCCAGCGAGCCGTCGGCATTGACCATGAACTTGGGCACGATGAAAAGCGAAATACCTTTGACGCCTTCCGGCGCCTCGGGTGTGCGGGCCAGCACGAGGTGGACGATGTTCTCGGCCATGTCGTGCTCACCATAGGTGATGTAGATCTTCTGGCCGAAGACCCTGAAAGTGCCGTCGGGCTGCTGTACCGCCTTCGAGCGCACCAGCGACAGATCTGACCCGGCCTGCGACTCGGTCAGGTTCATGGTGCCGGTCCATTCGCCACTGATCAGCCGCGGCAGATAGAGCTCACGCTGGGCGTCGGTGCCGGCGGTCAACAGGGCCTCGATCGCGCCGTCGGTGAGCAGCGGGCACAACGCGAACGACAGATTGGCCGCATTGAGCATCTCGATGCACGGCGTTGAAACCAGCTTTGGCAACCCCTGCCCGCCATAAGCGATCGGGTGCTGGACCCCCTGCCAGCCGCCCTGACCGAACTGTCGGAACGCTTCCTTGAAACCGGCGCTGGTGGTGACGACGCCGTCTTTGAGAGACGACGGCTGGCAGTCACCCGGCCAGTTCAGGGGATCGATGACTCCCTGCACAAAATTGGCGTTCTCCTGAAGGACCGCATCGACGGTTTCCACCGTTGCATCCTCGCAGCCGGGCAAGCGGCTGACCTCAGCCAGGCCAGCCAGTTCGTTCAGAACGAACATCATGTCTTTCAGCGGGGCGACATAGCTCACGGCGGTACCTTTAGGAAAGGTGTGACAGGCGTCAAAGCGCGGCAGTGACCTCAGGGACCGCCTTGAACAGATCGGCAACCAGACCGTAGTCGGCGACACCGAAAATCGGGGCCTCGGCATCTTTGTTGATCGCAACGATGACCTTCGAGTCTTTCATGCCGGCCAGATGCTGGATGGCGCCGGAGATTCCAATGGCCACGTAAAGCTGCGGTGCAACGATCTTGCCGGTCTGCCCGACCTGCCAGTCGTTGGGTGCGTAGCCGGCGTCGACCGCTGCGCGCGATGCACCCATGGCGGCGCCGAGCTTGTCGGCCAGGGGCTCGAGAATCTTGAAATTCTCGGCGCTGCCCATGCCACGGCCGCCCGACACCACGATCTTCGCGGCGGTGAGTTCGGGACGGTCGTTTCTGGCGATCTCGCGGCCCATGAACACCGACTTACCGCTGTCAGCGACCGCATCGACCGCTTGGATGGTGGCCGAACCGCCGGTGCCTGCTGCGTCGAAACCGGTGGTGCGCACGGTGATGACCTTCACCGCGTCGCCCGACTGCACGGTGGCGATGGCATTGCCGGCATAGATGGGGCGGGTGAAGGTGTCGGGCGACTCGACGCTGGTGATGTCTGAGAGCTGCGCGACATCGAGCAGGGCGGCCACGCGCGGCATCACGTTTTTGCCGTGGGCGGTAGAGGGCGCCAGGATGTGGGTAAAGCCCGCCGCTACTGCAATGACCTGAGCAGCAACGTTTTCGACCAGCTGGTCGGCCAGTTGCGGCGCATCGGCGACCAGCACGCAGCTCACGCCAGCAATCTGGGCGGCGGCTGCAGCGGCTGTCGAGCACCGATGGCCGGCCACCAGGATGACGACTTCGCCACCGGTCTTGATGGCCGCGGTGACAGCATTGAGCGTTGACGGCTTGAGCGACGTGTTGTCGTGTTCAGCGAGTACGAGAGCAGACATGTCAGATCACCTTCGCTTCATTCTTGAGTTTGTCGACCAGAGCGGCGACGTCGGCCACCTTGACACCCGCCTTGCGGCCGGCGGGTTCGGATACTTTCAAGGTTTTCAGGCGCGGTGTGACATCGACACCGAGGTCGGCCGGCTTGAGCGTCTCCATCGGCTTTTTCTTGGCCTTCATGATGTTGGGCAGCGTGACGTAACGCGGCTCGTTGAGGCGAAGATCAGTGGTCATGACGGCCGGGAGGGTCAAGGTGACCTTCTCGAGGCCGCCATCTACTTCGCGGGTGACAGCGGCTTTGCCATCGGCGATTTCGATCTTGGACGCGAAGGTGCCTTGCGGAAGCCCAGCCAGCGCGGCGAGCATCTGCCCGGTCTGGTTGCAGTCGTCATCGATCGCCTGTTTACCCAGAATAGCGAGACCAGCGCCCTCTTTTTCCATCAACGCCTTGAGCAGCTTGGCGACCGCCAGCGGCTGCAGTTCGACATCGGTCTCGATCAGTACCGCACGATCGGCGCCGATCGCCAGCGCGGTGCGCAGGGTTTCCTGGCACGCGGTGACGCCGCAGCTCACCGCGATGATCTCGGTGGCAACGCCTTTTTCCTTGAGGCGGACTGCTTCTTCGATCGCGATTTCGTCGAAGGGGTTCATCGACATTTTCACATTGGCGATGTCGACACCGGTGCGGTCGCTCTTGACGCGAACCTTGACGTTGTAATCGACGACGCGCTTGACGGGCACGAGAATCTTCATGGGTTTGTCTCGGGGTTTGTGGAGTCTTGGGGCAGGGGATTACGATTATAGGTTGCCGCGGCGCGCCGACGCGCATTGAACGTCAACCATGATTGACAATCTCGACAATAGTGCAGCAGAATCACCCTGTCAACTAATGTTGACAAGAA
>JAYVOV010000076.1:0-9663 GCA_043757735.1 Burkholderiaceae bacterium | reverse complement strand
CGCGGCAAGCCGCATCCGCGACTGTTCGGCACCTTTCCCCGTGTGCTGGGCGAGTATGTGAGACGCCGTGGCGTGCTGTCGCTGGAGGAGGCGGTGCGCCGCATGACGTCGGTCAGTGCCGACACCTTCGGGCTCGTCGATCGCGGTCGCATCGAACCGGGCAGGTTCGCGGACCTGGTGCTGTTCGACGCGGGCGAGATCGAAGACCTCGCGACCTACGACGAACCCAAGCAGGAGCCGGCCGGAATGAAGGCGGTCGTGGTCAACGGGCAGCTGGCGTATCGGGATGGGGTGCACACGGGGGCTGGCGCGGGGCAGATGCTGCGGTATCGGCGCAGTGCCTGGACGCCGGCTGCCCGAGCGGCTCGCGTCTGACGACAACGCCGCGCGCGCAAACCTCGGCTTCGGGCATGCGTGGATCGAGCTTGATCGTCTCGCCTGTTCGATTGCGGGCTAACGGTTGACCCCCCACCTGCCCGCTTCTATACTCGATCGAGACTGAAACGCCCAGTCTCGCGGAGCAAACCCGATGAACGGTTCGCCGCCTTCCTTGCTCGATCAGGCCCGGCTGCCCACGCGCCTGGCGTCGGTCGACGAGCTCGAAGACTTCCTGAGCCTGCCCACCCGGGCACTGATCGACGACCTCGCACAAGTCGATGGCGACCTGATGATCCTGGGCGTGGGCGGCAAGATGGGTCCCACCCTGGCACGACTGGCCAAACGGGCGGCCCCCGGCAAGAGGGTGGTTGGCGTGGCTCGCTTCAGCGACCCGCAGGTGCGCCGGCGACTGAACGACTGGGGTGTCGAAACCATCAGCGCCGATCTGCTGGACCACGGCGCACTGGCAGCGCTGCCGAGGCTGCCCAATATCGTGTTCGCCGCCGGCCACAAATTCGGCGCCACCGGCAATCCCGCGCTTACCTGGGCGATGAACACCCTGTTGCCGGCGCGGGTGGCCGAGACCTTCCGGGCCTCGCGCATCGTCGCCTTCTCCACCGGCAACATTTACCCGCTCACCGCATCGTCAGGTACCGGCGCCACTGAGCTGACCGCAGCCTTGCCCATCGGCGAGTACGCGCAATCCTGCCTCGGGCGCGAGCGCATGTTCGAATACTTCTCCGGCCAGTTCGGCACGCCGGGGCGCATCGTGCGCCTGAACTATGCAATCGACCTGCGCTATGGCGTGCTGCTCGACATCGCCACCCGCGTTCACCAGGGCAGCACGGTCGATGTGACGATGGGTCACGTCAATGTGATCTGGCAGGGCGACGCCAACGCGCAGGTGCTGCGCTGCTTTCGCCATTGCAGCACACCCGTCACCCCCATCAACTGCACCGGGCCGCAGACCCTGTCGGTGCGCTGGCTGGCACGGCAGTTTGGCGAACGGCTGGGCAAGCCGGAACGCATCACCGGGCAGGAGGCCCCGACCGCGCTGCTGTCCGACACCACCCGGGCGTGCGAGCTGTTCGGCGAACCGGTAGTACCGCTGGGCGCAATGCTCGACTGGGTTGCCGACTGGGTCGCCAGTGGCGGCTCAACCTACAACAAGCCGACCAGATTCGAAGTGCGCGATGGCCTCTTCTGAATCGCTCACACGTTGCGCGGTCGGGCTCGACGACATTGCCGGGGCACTGGCCCTGTCGCGGGCCAGCGGCTGGAACCAGAGCGCTGCCGACTGGGCGGTCTTCATTACCGATGGTCGCGTGCTGGGCCTGCGCAGCGACGACTCGACTCTGGTCGCGACTGCGGCTGCGCTGCCCTACGGCAAGGCGCAGGGCTGGATCTCGATGGTGCTGGTCACGCCCGCGTGGCGCCACCGCGGACTGGCCAGCGAGCTGCTCGCCGATAGCGCGTCCTTCCTGCGCGCCTCGGCCATCAGGCCAGTGCTCGATGCGACCCCTGCGGGCGAACCGGTCTACCGGCGGATGGGCTTCATCCCCGGCATGCAATTCGAGCGCTGGGAGGCCGAGCGCGAAGCGACCGACACGATCGCGGCGCGCGTCGAGCTCGGCTCGATCCGTCACGCCGGCCCGAGCGACTGCGACGCCATCTGCGCACTCGATCTGTCAGCCAGTCTGGTCGAACGGCGGTTTCTGCTCGAGGCCTTTCTGAGCCGCCCTGACACCCGCACCCTGATGTCCCGGGATGGGCGCGGATTCGTGATCGTGCGCGCGGGGTTACGGGCCGCCCAGATCGGCCCGCTGGTGGCTGGCGATGAGCGATCCGCCGTTGCGCTGCTCGCCGCCGCACTGGCCAGCCTGCACGGACCGGTGTTTCTCGACGTGCCGGTCAGATGGACGAATCTCACCGCCTGGCTGCAGCAGGCCGGCTTCGCGCGCCAGCGGCCCTTCACCCGCATGGCTCTGGGCGACGCGCCCGCGTTGTCCGGCAGCGATCGGCTGTTCATCGTCGCCGGCCCGGAGTTCGGCTGAATCATGACGACCACCGCGCAAGACCTCTGGCGATCCACCCTGCGCGCGGGTGTGGTCATTGCGGCCCATCCCCTGGCCTTGAACGCGCGCCGCGAACTCGATTCCCGCCGCCAGCGCGCGCTGAGCCGCTACTATCTCGACGCCGGGGCGGGCGGGCTGGCGGTCGGCGTGCACACCACCCAGTTCGCGATCCGCGAGCGCGGTCTGTTCGAAGAAGTGCTCAGTCTCGCAGCCGACACCGCGCGCACCTGGAGCCCGCAGGTTCGGCCGCTGGTGATGGTGGCCGGCGTGTGCGGACGCACCACCCAGGCGCTGGCCGAGGCGCGACTGGCGCGCCGGCTCGGCTACCACGCCGGGCTGCTCAGCCTGGCGGCAATGAAGGACGCGAGCGAAGACGCGCTGATCGAACACTGTGCAAGCCTGGCCGATGAAATCCCGCTGATCGGCTTCTATCTGCAGCCGGCGGTTGGCGGGCTGCACCTGTCCGCCCGCTTCTGGACACGCTTCGCCGCCATCGCCAACGTGGTGGCGATCAAGGTCGCACCCTTCAACCGCTACCGCACGCTCGATGTGGTGCGTGGCGTGGTCGAGGCCAGCGCCGAAGACCGCATCACCCTGTACACCGGCAACGACGATCACATCGTGCTCGACCTGCTCACGCCCTTCACCGTCAGCCGCGAAGGCCGGCCGGTCAACGTGCGCTTTCGCGGCGGGCTGCTGGGCCACTGGTCGGTGTGGACTCGCTCGGCAGTTGAACTGCTGGCCCGCTGCCAGGCGGCGGCACGCGAAATCACCGTGCCTGCCGAACTGCTGGCCCTGGACAGCCGTGTCACCGACTGCAACAGCGCATTCTTCGATGTCGCCAACGAGTTTCGCGGCTGCATCGCCGGCTGCCACGAAGTGCTGCGTCGCCAGGGCCTGCTCGAAGGCATCTGGTGCCTGGACCCGCACGAGGGCCTGAGCCCCGGGCAGGCCGGCGAGATCGACCGCGTTCTGGCCGCCCATCGAGATCTGAGTGATGACGCGTTCGTGGCCGCCAACCTGCCGCGCTGGCTCGACTGAGCGCCGCGGCCATGAAGCGCAGGGGGCCCCGCCTGTGAAGATTGCCGCAATCGAGGTCTTCCTGCTGGGCTTCGCGTTCAAGTCGGTGTTCGTGCTCGCCGGCGGCGTGGCGGGAGACCCGGGCGCGCTCTCGCACCGGGTGCTGGTCAGGCTCACCACCGACAGCGGCGCCGTCGGCTGGGGCGAGGCCACACCCACGCCGCGCTGGACCTACGAGACCCGCGAAACCATCATCAGCTCGCTGCGCCACTACCTGGCCCCGGCGGTGATCGGCATCGAGGTCTGGAACTTCGATGCGCTGCACCGCGCGATGGACCGCGCCATCAGCCCGGGCGTCACACCCGGCTCGCCGCTGGCCAAATCGGCGATCGACGTCGCGGCCCACGATGCCTGGGGGCACGCGCTGAAGGTACCGCTCCATCAGCTGCTGGGCGGCTGCCGGCGCACCGCCTTCGATCTCACCTGGATGATCTCGGTGCTGCGTCCCGACGAAGCGCGTGATGCGGTGGCCAAGGGCCTCGACGCCGGCTACACCCACTTCGAAGCAAAGATCGGCATGCACGGCGAGCAGGGCGATGTCGACCTGCTGCGGCGCACCCGCGAGGCCGCCGGCGATCGCTCCCTGCAGGTCGATGCCAACCGCGCCTATCGGGTCGACGCCGCGCTGCGCCAGGCCCGTCGTTTCGAGGATCTCGGCGTGGTGCTGTTCGAGCAGCCGCTCGATGGCTTCAATCTCTCCGGCTACCGGCGGCTGCAGGCGGGCAGTCCGGTGCCCATCGGTATCGACGAATCGCTGCGCTCGGTGCCCGACCTGCTGGAATACGTGCGCGCCGACGCGATCGGCGTGGCGGTGGCCAAGGTGCAGCGCAATGCGGGGCTCTACCGCTCGCGCCAGCTCTGCGAGACAGCGATGGCGGCGGGGCTCGAACTGTCGCTGTCCGGGCTGACCGAGACCGATCTCGGCCTGGCGGCGGCCCTGCACCTGGCCGCGGCTTTCGACATCGGTGTGCTCGCGCTCAATGGGCCGCAGTACATCGACACACCGTTCCTGCGCGAACGGGTGTGGCGCGGCGGCGGCCGGGT
Source organism: Burkholderiaceae bacterium (assembly GCA_043757735.1). Taxonomy (GTDB): domain Bacteria; phylum Pseudomonadota; class Gammaproteobacteria; order Burkholderiales; family Burkholderiaceae_E; genus Quisquiliibacterium. The sequence continues at coordinate 5,086 of JAYVOV010000076.1, read as the reverse complement.
GAGCCTGCCCGTCGGTCCAGGGCTGGGCGTCGAGGTCGACGAAGACTGGGTGCGCCGCCATGCCATCGAGGATCACTCGTGAAGCCGATGCTGAAATGGCTGTCGCGAAACCTGCCGGCGCTGGGCTTGTTCGTCGCGCTCGGGCTCGCCTGGCAGCTGGCGGTGAGTTTCCTCGATGTGCGCGAGTACCTGCTGCCGAGCCCCGCCGCGGTGTGGCGCGCGCTCACCGGCGACGAAATCCCCTGGTGGCGGCACATCTGGGTCACCGGCGTGGAGATCCTCGGCGCCTTCGTGCTGTCCGGGGTCGCGGGCGTATTGCTGGGGCTGGCGATCGCCTGGTCGAACGCGATCGCGCGCACCCTCACGCCCTTTCTGGTGTTCGTGAACACCCTGCCCAAGGTTGCGGTGGCGCCGCTGTTCCTGATCTGGATGGGCTACGGCATCGTGCCCAACATGCTGATCGGCGCGCTGATCGGGTTCTTCCCGGTGGTGATCAACACCGCGGTGGGCCTGACCCAGATCGACGAGGACCTGATCGACCTGGGCCGGGTCTTCAACGCGCCGAAGTGGAAAGTCTTCGCCAAGATTCGCGTGCCCAACGCCTACCCGTATATTCTCAGCGCACTGAAGATCACCGCCACCGCCGCGGTGGTCGGCGCGATCGTCGGTGAATTCGTGGCCTCGCAGCGCGGCCTGGGATACGTGATCATCACCTCGCAAAGCAGCATGAATACCCCGGTCGCCTTCGCGGCACTGATCTGGATCTCGATCCTGGGTCTGGTGCTGTTCGGGCTGGTGGCCTGGCTTTCCCGCATTCTGGCGCCCTGGGCCACTGAGACCTGATCCTGCACGACCGATCCCGAATGACGAGCCTGTCAACCGAAGGAGATGCTTCATGACCAACCGATTCCTGACCCTGGCGCAAGCGGGCGTTGCCGCGCTGGCCTTGTGTGTTTCGAGCGCATTCGCTCAGGCGCCCGAAAAATTTACCTTCGCCCTGAACTGGTTCGCGGTGGGCGACCACGCCGCCTACTGGGTCGCACTGGAAAAAGGCTATTTCTCGCAGCGCGGCCTCGAAGTCACCCTGGAGAACTCCAAAGGCTCCGGTGACTCGATCGCCAAGGTCGACACTGGCCGCGCCGACGCCGGCCTGGCCGACGCGGTGGCGGTGCTGGGGGCCTCGTCGCGGGGCGCGCGGGTGAAGATGGTCGGCATGGTGTTCGACCATACCCCGCTGAACTTCTTCAGCCGCAAGGACAAGCCCATCACCAGGCCTAAAGACCTCGAGGGCAAGACCATCGGCGCCCCGCCCGGTGACGGTCAGCGCCAGGCCTGGCCGGCCTTCGCCAAGCTGCACAAGATCGACGAGAGCAAGGTTACCTGGGTGAACATCGAACCCGCCGCCAAGATTGCGGCGCTGGCCGAGAAGCGCGTCGATGTGGTCGGCGATTACTCCACCGGGCTGCCGTTCTACGAAAAAGCAATGGGTGTCGGTAACGCCCAGATGATGCCCTGGGCCGATACCGGGTTCGATCTGTACAGCATGTCAATCATTGCCAGCGACAAGACCATGAAGGAGCGCCCGAAGGCCCTGCGCGCCTTCCTCGAGGCCGCCTATATGGGCTGGCGCGATGTGATGACCGACCCCAAGGGCTCACTCGCCATCTTCAAGAAGCGGGTGCCCGAGATCGACCTGTCGATCATCGAGCCCAACATGATGCTGGGCCTGGACCTGATGCGCACCAGAACCTATGCCGACAAAGGCATCGGCTGGATCGACGACAAGAAGATGTGCGCGTCGGTCGACATCGTCAACACCTACATGGGCCTGCCCCGCAAGCTCGAATGCGGCGCGGTGTCCACCACCGAGTTTCTGACTCGGGTGGCGATGCCGCTGCCAGTGCGCTGAACCCCAAGACGCTCGACATCAGGCCGCTGACCGCCGGATCGCATCGCGCATGAATGCACTCGAGGGCAACGCCGTGCAGGCCAGGCCGCTGATCGAGATCGACCGCGTCGGCATGGTCTACCAGGCCGACAGCGGGCCGGTCGAAGCCCTGCGTGACATCTCGCTGACAGTCGACGCCGGCGAGTTCGTCGCGCTGGTCGGGCCCAGCGGCTGCGGCAAATCGACCCTGATGCGCATCATCGCCGGTCTGCGCCCGGTCACCTCGGGCCAGGTGGTGGTCGCCGGGGCTGCGGTCAGCGGGCCGGTGTCGCGGGTCGGCATGGTGTTCCAGGCCGCGGTGCTGCTGAAGTGGCGCAGCGTGCTCGACAACGTGCTGCTGCCCGCCGAGCTCTCGGGGCTGAATCCGGCCGACTACCGCGAGCGGGCCAGGCAGCTGCTGCGGCTGGTCGGGCTTGCCGACTTTGCCGACAAGCGCCCGAACGAGTTGTCGGGCGGCATGCAGCAGCGTGCCTCGCTGTGCCGCGCCCTGATCCTCGACCCGCCTATCCTGCTGATGGACGAACCCTTCGGCGCGCTCGACGCGATGACCCGCGACGAGATGAACCTGGAACTGCTGCGCATCTGGGGCGAGACCGGCATCGGCCACGGGCAGGCGCGCAAGACCATCGTGTTCGTCACGCATTCGATACCCGAGGCGGTGTTCCTCGCTGATCGGGTGGTGGTGATGACGCCACGACCCGGACGGGTGGCGGGCATCCACTCGGTGCGCAATCCGCGCCCGCGCAGCATGGAGACCCGCGCCTCGCCTGAGTTCGGGCGCCTGACGCTGGCGGTGTATGCCGCGCTCACCGGCGTCACCAGTCCGTCCGCCACCGCCAGCACGCCGCAACCCGGAGCGCACTTCTGATGCGCCGCCCGGGCCACTGAAAGCCTGATCCGTGCGCATCGCCTTGTGCAACGAAGTGCTGGCACCGATGGCCTTCGCGCAGCAGTGCGCGTTTGCCGCGGCGCTGGGCTACGAGGGCCTCGAGGTGGCGCCCTTCACCCTCGGCGAAGACCCCCTGGCACTCAGCGCCGCCGAGCGGGCGCAACTGCGCGCCGACGCGAAGCAGGCTGGCCTGGCCATTTCGGGCCTGCACTGGCTGCTGGCGCGGCCTGCCGGACTGTCGATCACATCCGCCGACCCCGCCACGCGCCAGCGTTCGCTCGCCATGCTGCACGGTCTCATCGAACTGTGCGCCGACCTGGGCGGGCAGATCATGGTGCACGGGTCTCCCGGCCAGCGGCGCCTGCCCGACGAGGGTGACGGCGCGCCGGCACGCCAGCGCGCCATCGATGCCTTCGTCGACGTGGCCGATCACGCCCAGCGGGCCGGCATCCTCTATTGCATCGAAGCGCTCGCGCCGCCCGAGGCCAACTTCATCCAGTCAGTGGACGAGGCAGCCGCGATCGTGCGTGCGATCGGTCATCCGGCACTGCGCACCATGCTCGACTGCTGTGCCGCCGGGCGCGCCGAGGCCGACTCGCCCGCGGTCCTGCTCGATCGCTGGCTGCCCACCGGTCTGCTGGCCCATGTGCAGGTAAACGACGCGAACCTGCGCGGACCCGGCCAGGGCGCGCAGCGCTTCGCGCCGGTGCTCAGCGCCCTGCGGCGACACGGCTACCAGGGCTGGGTGGCGGTGGAACCCTTCGACTACTTTCCTGATGGGCCGGCCTGCGCCGCGCGCGCCATCGGCTACCTGCGCGGCGTGATGGAGGGTTTGTGAACAGCCTGGCACCCCGATTGAAGGTATTGAGCGTCGAGCTCTTCGAGCAGCCGTTTCACCTGCGGCTGCCGTTTCGCTTCGGCGTCATCACCGTTACCGAAGGTGTGCAGGCGATCGCGCGGGTGCGCATTCAGCGCGAGGACGGCCGCGAGCGCGATGGTTTTGCAGCCGAGGCACTGGGCGCGAAATGGTTCGACAAGAATCCCGCGTACAGCGATGCACAGAATCTGCAGCAGCTGCGCAAGTCGATCGAGCTGTGCACGCGGGCCTATCGCGCCGCGCCGTGGCTGAGCGCCTTCGACCTGCATGCCGAACACTATTCGGGGCAGCTCCAGGCCGGCGCCGCACTGGGCCTGGTGCCGCTGGTGGCCAGCTACGGCCCGGCCCTGCTCGACCGCGCGGTGCTCGATGCCCTTTGCCGCCTCGCCGGCCTGAGCTTCTGGGACGCAATGCGCGGCAATCTGCCCGGCATGCGGGCACACGCGATCGCACCAGACCTCGCCGGCTTCGAGTTCGACGCCTTTCTTCGCAGCCTGTCACCGGCGACCAGCATCCATGCGCGGCATACAGTGGGTCTGGTCGATCCGATCGTAGCGGGCGATCAGCCTGCGGGAACGCGAGTCGACGACGGGCTGCCGGAAACCCTGCAGGAGGTGGTCGCCTTCTACGGCAACCGTCACTTCAAGCTCAAAGTCAGCGGTCAGGTGGAGGCCGATCTCGACCGGCTCACCCGCATCGCCGGCGTGCTCGATGCCATCGCCGCGCCCATCGACATCACATTGGATGGCAACGAGCAGTACGACGACAGCGCCTCGATCGCAAACTTGTGGACGAGAATGGCGGGCACCCCGGCATTGAAGAGACTGTGCGCCTCGACGCTGTTCATCGAGCAGCCGATCAAGCGGCAGGTCGCGCTGTCGCAAAGCGTCGAGCCTCTGGCCCGCTACCGGCCGGTGATCATCGACGAATCCGACGGCGATCTCGAGGCCTTCGTGCGGGCCCGCGCACTCGGTTACACCGGGGTGTCATCGAAGGCCTGCAAGGGCTTCTACAAATCGCTGATCAACCTGGCGCGCTGCCGGCGCTGGAACGCGCAGGCTGGCGCCGGGCCCCGGGCCTGCGCAGGGTTCGGGGCGGGGGGGCCGTTCTTCATGTCGGCCGAAGACCTGACCACCCAGGCAGGCCTTTCGGTGCAGCAGGATCTCGCCTTGGCGAGCCTGCTGGGCATCACCCATGTCGAGCGCAATGCGCACCACTTCATCGACGGATTCGGCGGGCGTCCGGCGCACGAAGCCGCTGCCTTCCTGCAGTCGCATCCAGACCTGTATCACCTGCAGGATGGGCGTGCGCGGCTGCGCATTCGAGACGGCGTGCTGGCGATCGGTTCGCTGCAGTGCCCCGGTTTCGGCTC
>JAYVOV010000075.1:0-9704 GCA_043757735.1 Burkholderiaceae bacterium | reverse complement strand
TGCGCCACATCGACGAGACCGACGCGATCGTCTCGGCCTGGATGCGCGATCTGACGCGCGATGAAGTCTGCCAGGCACTGAAGCGGCACAACGTGCCGCACGCACCGGTCCGCGATGTGGTCGAAGTCACCCACGACAAGCACATGCACGAACGACAATTTCTGCAGTGGATCGAGCACCCGCAGTATGGCCGGGTGGCGATCGCCGACAGCCCCTTGCGCCTGCACGGTGCGGATCGCTTGCCGGCAGTCGCGTCGGCACGACTGGGCGCGGACACGGAGGAAGTCATGAGAACCGTGCTGGGCGCGAGTCCGGAAGAGTTCCGTCAATGGACCGAGGCGGGTGCCTTCGGCCCCGCCGCGTCGGGCTGAGTGACGGCGCGTCAGCACGCCCGGCGCCAGGTGGCGCGCCGGAACGCTCGTATGATCGCCAGGCCACGCTCGAGCGAGCCGCTGCCCGGAATACGAGTGCAGTGCCGCCGCGGCCCTGGCCGCAGCGTGAGCCACGAACCCACACCTGAGGAGACCCAGCATGCAGGAGCGCGTCGTCGACATCGCCACTCGCGATGGAGCCATGAATACCTACATCTTCCATCCGGACGGCCCCGGGCCGCATCCGGTCGTCATTCACTACATGGATTCCGTCGGCGTTCGCGAGGAGCTGTCGGACATGTGCAGGCGCCTGGCCACTGTCGGCTATTACGTGCTGCTGCCGAACCTTTACTACCGCAAGGCGCGCTCCGTCGACCTCGACGCCGACCGGCTGCGCGACCCGGCCTATGCGCAGAAGCTCGAGCTGATGTGGTCGCTCAATCGCAGCCTGACCAATACGATGGTCGTCGAGGACACCGAGGCACTGCTGTCCTTCATCGACAAGGATCCCGTCGCCCGATCCGAACGGATCGGCATCGTCGGCTACTGTCTGAGCGGGCGCATGGTGTACCGCGTGGCCGGCGCGTATCCGGAGCGCATCGCCGCGGCGGCCTCGATGTACGGTGCGCGTCTGGTCACCGACCTGCCCGACTCCGCCCACCTGCTCACCGAGAAGATCAGGGGCGAGATGTACTTCGCCTGTGCCGACCACGACGACTACGTGACGCGTGCCGACCTCGATCTGATCGCGTCACTGATGAAGCGCCACAACATCCGCGGCGGCATCGAGTTCTATCCGGGCTCGCACCATGGCTTCGCGTTTCCGTGCCGGCGCGTCTACGACAAACCGTCCTCCGAGCGGCACTGGGAACGGGTGTTCGATCTCTTGCGCCGCAACGTGTGGTGACCCGCCCTGTTCCAGAGCGGCAGCTGCCCACTCCGGACCCCGATCTGTGCACTGAAACCACTTCAAGCGCGGCGCTCACCTGGATGTGGTCCGACTGCTGGGCGGGCGCCACTTGCTGTCGACCCATGAGACGCCGTTGATGGCACCCGAGAGCAAACGTTTCAGCGAAAACCGGGTGCTCGCGTGGATGTGCGCGATCATCTTCATCAACCAGCTCGGCTTCGGCGCGGTCATCCCCGTGCTGCCGCTGTATGCCCAGTCTTTTGACGTGTCGGTCTCGGCCATCGGCGCCACTGTCGCCGCCTTCGGCGCGGCGCGCTTCCTTAGTGCGGTTCCCGCGGGTCGGATGGCCGACCGCTTCGGACGCAGGCCTGCGCTGGCCCTGGGCGGCTTGCTCGGCGTGCTGGGCAACGTCTGGTCGGCCTGGGCGGACTCCTACCCTGAATTCCTGGCCGCTCGGTTCGTGGCCGGGCTGTGTGGCGGCATGGTGGTGACCATCGGCGGAGTGGTGCTGGCCGACATCAGTACCCCGGCGCGCCGAGGTCGCATGATGGCGGTGTACCAGGGCTTCTTCCTCTTTGCGGTCGGGGTCGGGCCTTTGCCGGGCGGACTGCTCGCCGAGCGTTACGGGCTGGGGACGCCTTTCATCGCCAATGCGCTGGCGGCGTTCGTCGTCGGGGTGATCGCCTGGTTCCTGGTGCCCGAGACCCGCGAACACGCTGCGCGTCGCGACGGAGCGCCCGCTCAATCCCTGCCATTTCTCGAGCAGCTGCGGCTGATGAGCACCAAGCTGGGGTTCATGCTGGTCTGCCTCACTGGCTTCACGCACGCCATCGTGCGCACCGGCGGACTCTTCAATGTGGTGCCGCTGATCGCTTCGGCCAAGCTGGGACTGGGCGCCGGCCAGATCGGCGCCGGCATGGCGGCGGGCAGCCTCTTCGGGCTGCTCGCCACCTATCCCTCGGGCATGATCGCCGACCGCTTCGGACGCAAACCCCTCATCGTCACCGCAGCGCTGCTCACCGGGGTGTCGTTCTTCGGTTTCTGGTTTGCTGCGTCGGGACTGCAATTCGGCGCGGCCTGCATCGTGTGGGGCATCGCCGCCGCAGTCACCGGCTCAGCCCCCGCAGCCTACGCCGCCGACAATGCCCCGCCCGGCATGAATGCGGCTGCCATGAGCCTGTATCGGGCACTGTCGGACTTCGGCTACGTGGTCGGACCCATCGGGCTGGGACTGCTGAGCGATCTTGCCGGGCCCGGAGCGGCGCTGGTCTTCTGCGCGATCGCCATCTCGACGGTGGCTCTCGCGTTCTGGCGTTTCGCGCCGGAGAGTGCGCATTTCAAGCGACCGTAGACAGCTGTTCCAGATGATCGAAAGCGTCATTTCACCGGGCCCCGTCCGCTGTCCCGATCGAGGAACGGACGGTATCAAGCGAGGTATCTGAGGAGGCTCAGCGCGCCGGATACTTCGCCATCGCCGCCTCGTTCGGCTCAGTCCCCCAGCCCGGCGCATCCGGCACCACCAGATGGCCGGCCTCGTAGGTCGGCACCACGGTGAAGAGCTCCGAATCTGCGGCGATCCGATCGATGTCGGTTTCCATGATCTTCAGGTTCGGAACCACCGCGCAGAAATGGGCGGTCATCATGGTCGAGAGATGCCCGTAGTAGTTGTGCGGCGCGACATTGACCTGAAAGGCATCGGCCGCCGAGGCGATCTTGACGGACTGCCAGATGCCGATCCACACAGCGTCGATGATCGCCACGTCGAGCGCTTCGTGTTCGAAGTAGGGCAGAAACTCGACGAGGCCGGTCAGCGACTCGCAGCCGGAGATGGTGAACGGACTGGCCGCCCGGATCGCCGCCAGCGCCTTCGCATGCGGCGTGTCGATCTCGACCCAGTACAGCCCCAGATCGGAGAGCGCTCGCAGCCACGCGAGATAGCCCTCGGTGCGGGCGTTGAAGTTCAGGTCGAGCAGGATATCCATCTGCGGGCCTGCGCCCTCGCGCAGCGCCTTCAGGTAGGCGCGCTGCCCCTCGATGACCTCGCGGCTCGGTGTGCGCTCGATGTCGCCGGCGCGGCCGAACCCCGGGGCCCAGCCGCGCATGCCATCGGCCGTCTCGCGAAACACATTGGTCTTGAGCGCCGTGAAGCCGCGCTCGCGGACCTCGGCGCCGAACTGGCGGACGTCGTCGAGGGTGCGGATCGCCGGCGGGTAGTGGTCGGGCCGCGAGATGCGCCAGGAGCCCGCGTGCGACCAGTACACACGGATGCGGTCGCGTACCTTGCCACCCAGCAGCACATGGCAGGGCACACCCAGCGCCTTGGCCTTGGCGTCGAGTACCGCGTTTTCGATCGCGCCGATGGCGCGAGCCAGCACGCCGACCAGCGACTGGCGGGCCGCCGCCGCCAGCCTGGCGTAAAGCCGCTCGTTGAGCAGCACATTTTCGCCGACGACATGCTGGCGCATTTTTTCGATGGCGGTGGTGACACCCACCCCCTCGTAGCCCTCGTCGTATTCGCTCCAGCCGACGATGCCGGTCTCGGTGGTGATCTTGACGAAGTGGTAGTTGCGCCAGCCGGCGCGGCAGGCGAGCGTTTCGAGGTGGGATATCTTCATTGTTCAGTCCTTGTTGCGAGCCATGCCCCGCTGACGTCAGAAGCTTGGTTTGACCGGGAACGGCGTCAGTTGCAGTTCGTGGGTCCAGCAGGAGCGATCCTGCGTATGCAAGTACCAGAACGCCTCGGCGATCTTGACCGGATTGATCACCAGATCGGGCCGGCTCTGGAGCCTGGGCATGGCCCGCGTGCCGGGAGAATCGATGGTGCCGTCGATCACCACGTTAGCCACATGCACGCCATGTTCGGAGTATTCCTCCGTCAGCACCTGGGCCAGCGTGCGCATCATCACGCGAGGGTAATAGAGCGATTGCCCGGTCATCCGCTTGCGACCGCGCAGCGAACTGGAATTGTTCGAGAAGAAGAACGATCCCGCACCCTTCCTGCGCATTGCCGGCAGGACTTCCTTGGCGACCAGGAATGGTCCGCGGCTGGCGATGTGCATGGCGGTATCGAGCATCTCCACCGAAATGTGTTCGAGGAGTTCTTTTTCCGGCGGCAGATCGCGGCCCTCCAGGTAGCCCGCGTTGTAGACGAGCACCTCGGGGTCGCCCGCCTCTTGGCGAATGGTTGCGAAGGCCGACGCGATCGACTCCTGCGAGACCAGATCCATCTCGACGATCAGGCACTCGCCGCCCTGCGCACGGATGGCTGCCGCCAGAGCTGCTGCGTTGCTCTCGGCGCGTGTGGTCAGGACGGTGAAGAAGCCTTCGTGCGCGAACTTCTGCGCGACCGCACCGCCAACGCCCCAGCGGATGCCGACCGGGAGGTGGCCGTCGTCCAGCTCCTTGCCGTGGAACAGCTTTGTATTGCGGCCATCCGATTGCCATTTGGAGGTGGCGCCGACGACCACGGCGACCGGTTTTCCCTTGGTGTTGGTTGTCATGAGGCTGGGTTTCCTTGGTTGATAGTCGGGTTCAGGCGCCGCGGTTCCAACCCCACCAGGCACACAGCGCGTCGCCCATGATGAGTTGTTTGTCCTGCGGGCTGAGCCACGTCAGTTCTTCGGTGAACATCGTCACGCATTGCCGCCAGGAACAGGGCATCTTGGAAATGTCGGTGCCCCAGAACATGCGGTCGGGGCCGAATGCATCGTAGATCTGCCGCAGGTAGATGTGCATTGAGGCGAACGGGTAGGTCTGAATGGAATACCCCGGCGCACCAGTCGCCTTGACCGCCACGTTGGGGCACTTCGCCAGTGCAAGCAGATCCGGAATGTGGGTCATCGCGGCGGCGCCTTTCAGCGTGGTAAAACCGCCCCGCCCGCCCAGGTGATCGATGGTGAGCCGAAGCCCAGGGTGACGTCGGGCGATGCGGGCGATATCGGTCAGAGAATCGGTCGCCAGCACCGCGATGGGCACACCGGCTTTTTCGGCTTCGGCCCACAGCCAATCGATCGTGCCATCCGCCAGCGATGTCCGCACGGGCTCGTGCAGAAACGTATAGCGCAAGCCGAGCATGCCCGGCTGGTCGCGCCACGTCGCAATGCGCGCCCGCGATTGCGCATGGTCGAGTGGCAACGCTCCCATGATGGCGAACCGCCCCGGAAAATCCCGGACCGCCTTGAACGCCATCTCGGTCGAGTTCGGATCCCAACCCGGCGGATGAATGACGGCGGCATCGACGCCACCCACGTCCATCAGCGCGATGGCTTCCTCGGGCGTGAAATGCGTCACCTGCCAGTGCGCGTTGTTGCTCGGCAAGCCTGTTCCCCAGGTGTGAACCTGGGCATCGACAATCGGCATCGTCTTCGTCTCCGGTCGTTTTAGATCGACAGCGCCAGTAGCCTTGGCGGCCGACAATTTCCTCGAGCGACGTGTCGCCTCACGAAGGAATGTTACTCGGTGGGTGTGGCGCGGGCGATGCGCTTGACGCCCCGATTGACACGGTGGGCTGGTTGGGCCGCACCGTCATTTTCCGGGTCGCGCGCCCGCAAGGCCGTCGCGATGTTCTTTTAGACGATTCTGACCGGTGACGGATGATCTACACTCAAGCCGATCCGGGCCCGCTCCGAATGCCCGTCTCCAACCCCAGAAAGCTGCCCATGGACACTCAGGACATCAAGGCCATCGAAGAAGCCGACGCGCGCCGCGCCAAGGCCACGCTGGACAAAGACACCGACACGCTCAAGACGCTGCTCGGCGACGACCTGCTCTACGTGCATGGCAGCGGCACCGCCGAAACCAAGGAGCAGTACATCGGGCTGATCGCATCGAAACATTACGACTACCGCTCGCTGACGCAGGTCCGCCGCTCGATGCGCGGCTATGGCGACCTGGTGCTGGTCGATGGCGACCTGCGCATCCATGTCGTGCTGCCGTCCGGCGAACGCAACTTCGTCAGCCGCTACCTGCAGGCCTGGGCCAAACGCGACGGCCGCTGGCAGATGGTGTCCTGGCAGTCGACGCCGCTGCCGGCTGTCTGAGCTGCAGGCAGCCTATCCAAATGGAATTGCCCACACAGCAGATTCGCTTCTGCACCAGCCGCGACAACACGCGCATCGCCTACGCCACGTGCGGTCAAGGTCCGGTCCTCGTGAGAGCGCTGCAGTGGGGAACACATCTGGAATTGGACTGGCAGACCTCGGTATGGCGTCCGTGGCTGACTGCTCTTTCGAAGTCGAGTACGCTGATTCGGTACGATTCGCGAGGCTGCGGATTGTCCGATCGCGACGTCGACGATTTTTCCAGCGCTCGTCATCTCGAGGATCTCGAAGCTGTCGTGGACGCTTGCGCACTGCAGCGGTTCGCCCTCATCGGCTTGACCGGCGGCGGCCCTTCCAGCGTGACGTACGCAGCGCGCTACCCTCAGCGCGTCAGCCATCTCGTCCTGTACGGCAGCTTTTTGCGTGGAAGGATTGCGCGAAGCACAACGTCCGCTCAGCAGGATGAGACAGAAACACTGCTGCACCTGATCGAGCTGGGATGGGAACGAGACGATCCGTCGTTTCGACAGCTCTACAGTTCCCAAAGAATTCCGGCCGCCACGGCGGATCAATTTCGTTCGTTCAACGAACTGCTGCGCAAGTCCGCCTCGCCCGCGAACGCGTCGAAACTCCTGCGTGCATTGCACGCGGACGATGTCAGCGATCTCGCACCCCAGGTTCGCTGCCCGACCCTGGTATTGCATTCACGCGAGGACACGCATGTTCCGTTCGAGCAAGGGCGCGCGTTGGCCGCCGCGATCCCCGACGCCCGACTCGTGCCGCTCGACAGCCGCAATCACTTCGTGCTCGAACAGGAGCCGGCGTGGGCATCGCTGCTTGCCGTGCTCGAAGCGTTCCTGCCCGCCGCAGAATCCATCATGCCAAGTGCGGCTGAACCCCGGATCGAGGGCCTCACACCGCGCGAGCACGACGTGCTGGAACTCGTGGCCCAAGGCATCGCCAACCAGAGCATCGGCCAGCGCCTTCACATGGGCGAAAAGACGGTTCGAAATAACGTCTCCATCATCATGTGCAAGCTCGGTGTCCACACTCGGTCCGAAGCGATCGTGATGGCACGCAACGCGGGCTTCGGCCGATAATCCCCGCCTGATTCGCCGCGGGCAAGGATAGTCGCGGCATCGATGTCCCGGTCTCGGGCCGGTCGGCATCAACCTTTCCGCTCGTCAGCGGGACATCTGCCTCATGACGAAATCCAGGGCTCTCGCAACAATTGGTCCCACACGAGGTCGCTCGATGCGACATCGTGGTCGAGTTGTCGGAATCTGACTCCCTGAATCCTGGAGGACGCGATGAAATTCCTAAGCGCCAGCTTGTTCGCAGCAAATTGCCTCTTTCTTCTCCTCTTCGCGCAAGCGAACGCGGCAGCGCAGGAGCCCTATCCCAATCGTCTGGTCAAGATCATCTACCCGTTCCCCCCCGGTGGCGCAGGGGATGCGCTCACGCGAATGGTCGCGGAAAGGGTGGCCTCGATGCTCGGTCAACCCTTCATCATCGAAAACAAGGCCGGTGCGAGCGGCAATATCGGCGCCGAAATGGTTGCCAACGCGAAGCCCGACGGCTACACGCTGCTGTCCTCGCCGCCACCGCCCCTGGTCGTCAATCAAAGCCTGTTTCCCCAGCTGCCATTCGATCCGACCCGATTCGTGCCGATCACGGTGATCGCCAGCGCACCGAACGTCCTCGTCGCCCACCCGAGGCTTCGCGCCAACACGACGCGCGAACTCATCGCGCAGGCCAAGGAGAGTCCGGGCGTGCTCAACTACGCGTCCACCGGACTCGGCGGTACACCGCACTTGACAGCCGAGTGGTTCAAGTCGGTGGCAGGGGTGCAGATCACGCACATTCCGTACAAGGGTGCGCAAGCGTATCCCGCACTGCTTGCGGGCGAGGTCGACATCATGTTCATGACCCTCGGAGACGCGCTTCCCCACATTCGCGCCGGCAAGTTGAAGGCGCTTGCCGTCGCAGGCGAAAAACGCGATCGATTGCTGCCAGATGTGCAGACCCTCACTGAGGCCCTCCCCGGGTTCGTGTCGGTGACGTGGTTTGCCGTGGTAGCCACACCAGGAACGCCTCCCGACATCGCGCAGAAGCTGTCGGCGGCGTTCAGCAGGGCCCTCTCGCTGCCGGAGATCACGGGCAAGCTGTCCGCGCTGAGCTTCGATCCCATCGGTGGTTCGCCCGCTCAGACCGCCGCCTTTTTCAAGGCGGAGGCGGAGCGCTGGAACAAGGTCATCCGCTCGGCAAACATCAAAGCCGACTGATTCGTACGACGTTGACCGTTGTGACCCGAAAAACTTTGATCAGGAGGTTCGATATGGCAACCGTCGTCATGCCCACGAGGTCTTCCCCGTCGGGATTGTTCAGCCTTGCGGGGTATCGCGACGTCGATGCAGCCGAAGACAAAACGCCGTACTTCGCCTGGCTCGACAGCTTCGCCGATACATTTCGCGCAATGACCGAGACCGGCCTCGACTTGTTGCGCCCGGGCGCGGGCAGCTCGGTGCTGGATGTCGGCTGCGGCCATGGCGCCTGCGCACCCTTGCTCGCCACGCGGCTCGGACCGACAGGCCGATTCGTAGGGCTGGACGCGAGCGAGGCGATGATCGCCGAGGCCAGCCGGCGCTTCGATCACAGCGGCCTCCCCGCGGAGTTTCACGTTGGCGACGCCCAGGCGCTGCCGTTCGAGAACGCATCGTTCGACGCCGCTCGCTCGGATCGGGTTTTCATGTTTCTGACTGATCCGCGCAAGGCGCTCTCCGAGCTGGTTCGTGTCACGAAACCGGGTGGGCGCATTGTCGTCACCGAAGGCGACATCGGAACTCACACGATCGATGCGCCCGACGTTGCCACAACTCGCGCTGTGCTTGCGGCACTGACCGATCGCTCACCGAGCGGTTGTATCGGGCGGCGCCTGCGGGCAATGTTCGTCGACAGCGGTCTGACCGACATCGACCTGCAACTTATCCCCATCCTCACCACTTGCTTCGCCGAATGGAATCATCGCCTGGGGGTCGAAACGTTCCTGTCGACTGCGATTGCCGATGGACGCATTGAAGGCGACAAGGCCACTGCGTGGATCAACGAGCTTCGAGCGCGCGATGCGCGTGGGCAGTTCACGGGAACAGCGTTGTTGTTCATGGTAGCCGGCACGCGAGGGCAGGACTCGTTCTAGCAGCTTGCGACGCACAAGCCGCGAGGCAAAATCATGGACTCGCGGCTCCTCGCCGAAGAGTGCTTCCAGCGAGAACGATCGCGACCGCGTCAAAGCCCCACCGATTGCGCAACCAGCTTGCCGAGTTCGCGTCGCAACCGGGCCACCCGGGGCGCCTCGGCCTTCGAGCGGATCAGGTTGTGCAGCTC